>JBIITU010000149.1:0-7497 GCA_044340335.1 Steroidobacteraceae bacterium | reverse complement strand
CTTGTCGCGTTCGGTTTCCTTGTGGGTCAGGAAGCTGATCGCCATTCCCTCGAGGACATAGCGCGACAGATCGAACGCGAGGTCGAAGTTGCCGCCCTTGCCGCGCCACTCGGGGAATACATCGAGGGTCGCCGCATGCCACTCGCGCTCGAACGACTCCTGGGCCGGTCGCAGGATGTCCGCCAGTTCCCGATCGGTCCGCGCTGCGACCGCCAGTTCGAAGAAGGCGACGAACAGCGGATGGTTGACGTGGCTCCAATAGGTCTCGACGCCCTGCCGGACGTGGTCGCCGTCGACCGGACCCTTCGCCATGGCCTTGCGCAGCGCCCGCAGCCGCTTGGCGTGCAGGTGCTCGACCGCCGCACGCACGACATCGAGCTTGGATGGAAAGTGGTGCAGCATCGCACCGCGCGACAATCCCGCCTTGTCGGCAATGACCGTGGTCGTCGTGCGCGCGTACCCGAGGTCCACGAAGCACTTGATGGCTGCCTCGACGATCAGGTTGCGCGTGGAGGCGCTCTTCTGCGCCTGCCAGCCAACGGTGGCGGGGGCGCCGGAAGTAGGTTCGGGCGAATTCATGCGGGCGAAAATTCCATGCGCGGCAAGGATGTAGTCGCTGTCGGAAAAAGTCAAAGCTGATTGAAACCGTCTCCACTGACTGCTAACTTGCCCGCCACTTTGCCGCCGCAAAACGTCGTGAGGGGAACATCATGGGACGAGTTTCTGGAAAGGTTGCACTGGTCACCGGCGCTGGCTCGGGCTTGGGTCGTGCTGATGCGATTGCGCTCGCGCGCGAAGGCGCCAAGGTCGTCATCACCGACATCAACGAGACGGCGGGCCGCGAACTCGAGCAGTTGCTGAATTCCAGCGCGCCCGGCAGCGCGTTCTTCATGACGCAGGACGTCGCCAGCGAATCGCGCTGGCAGGAAGTGTTCGCCGAGACCGAAAAGCGCTTCGGCGGCCTGCACGTGCTCGTCAACAATGCCGGCATGGTCTTGATCGGCAATCCGGAGAACACGCCGCTGGAGGTGTTCCGCAAGCACCTCGCGGTGATGACCGAAAGCGTCTTCCTCGCCTGCAAGTACGGCATTCCCCTCATGAAAGCCTCAGGCGGCGGCTCGATCATCAACATGTGCTCGACGGCGACCCACCTCGGTTATCCGGTGTTCTACGCCTACTCTGCGGCCAAGGGCGCGGTGCGGTCGATGACCAAGGCCGTCGCGGTCCACTGCCAGATGAACGGCTTCAACATCCGCTGCAACTCGATCCATGCCGGCGCCATCGAAACGCCGATGGTCGTCAAGGCATCGAAGGACCTGGGTTTCGACATGTCGGCCTACGACAAGATGCCGGGCGGACTCGGCAAGCCCGAAGATGTCGGCAACCTCGTGCTGTTCCTCGCCTCGGATGAGTCGCGCCACATCAATGGCGCTGAGCTGCTGATCGACAACGCGCTGACGGTGCAGTAGCACGGCGCGACGCGCGCCATCAGTTGCAGCGCGGAATGCGGCTGCCGACTTCCGCGTCCTCGGCACAGCCGCGCGTGGCACGGAGGTCGGTCGCAGAGTAACGCTGTGACACCGGCAGCAGGCGCTCCGTCCAGAGGCGGCCGGCCGCATAGGCGCGCAGGCGCTGCTGCGACAGGGAATTGCCGCGGCCCGGCGCCTCGCCACGCAGGCGCACCGCGCGCGTCTGCCGCTCCAACGCTTCCGGCCAGCGTCCGTCCAGCGCACTGAGCGCGGCAGCCACCTCCCACAGCAGCGGATTACGCCGCTCGCTGCCTGCCGCGATCAGCGGCTGCAGGATGCGGCGCGCGCGTGGCAGATCCCGCAACGACTCATGCGGCGACGCCATCAGCTCGGCGCCGAGATACAGCGCAGCGCGCGGTTCCGCCGGCGCCGCCGCCGCAAGCCAGTCGAGCGCGCGGGCCTGCACGAGTTCGTCGGGATCGCGTGCCAGTTCCAGCGCCACCAGCAATTGCGACTGCACGTGCCCGGCGATCCCGGCGCGCAGCAGGTAACTCATGCCCTGCTGCCAAGCGGTGGTGTTACGCGCGTTCATCGCGCGCACGAAACCCAGCAGGAAGGTCGCGTCGACGGCGCCGCCCCGACTCGCCGACTCGAGCCAGCGGGATGATTCGTCGGCGTCGCGCCCAAGTTCCGGATAGGCAGACAAGATGATCCCGAGCAGTGCCTGGCTGGCGATGTCGCCGGCACCGGCCTTGTCGCGCCGCTCGGCCACCCACTGCGTTGCCGGCGGGTGCCGGGTCAGATCGCCCGAGACCGATGCGAGATAGCCGAAGCGAAACTGCGTGGCCGCAGTCGATGCCACTGCACGACCCTGCAGCGTCGCCGGCGCGAACCGGCCCCGTTTGAAGGCGTCCTCGAGGACGTCGTCGAACTCCTCGCGCGGCACGCTGAAGACCGGCCAGCCATCAGCGCTGATACCGTCCTCGCCAACCAGCAACAGCGTCCACACGACGCCGAGCTGGCCCTTGGTCGCCGCCCGATCCGGGAACACGACTTCGATCGGTCGCACCGCGGCTGCATCGGCCTCGGACTCCGCTGCAGCGAACAACTGCGGCGGACGCAACTGCTCTGCGGGCAGCGCGGCGTAACGCGCCGCGTGCCGCGCGGCGATCGCCGGATCCAGGGCGGGCCGCTCACGCAGTTGCGCGAGTATGGGCGCACCTGCCGTGTCGCCATTGCCCCGTGCAGCCTCCAGCCAGCTGTAGGCCAACTGCAGGTCTCGCCCACGACCCTGCCCCTGCACCAGCATCAGGCCGAGGTTGTATTGGGCGCGCGGATTGCCGATGCGGGCGAGTCGCTCGAACTGATCGGCCGCGGCCAGGAAGTCGCCGCGATCGTAGGCCGCCACCGCGGCGTTGAAATCAGCCCGGACCGGGCTTGTGGTCGCGGCCAGCGCGAGCAGCAGCACGACGGACCAGGCGCGCGGGTTGAGCTGGATCATGCGTCCCCTCCCGCGGCGCCGGCGCCGCTCACTCGTCCGGCGCGATGATGACCGTCAGCCCGTCGAGTGCATCGGTCATCTCGACCTGGCACGACAGGCGGGAGGTCGGCTGGTAATGGCTCAGTTCGCTGAGCAGTTCGCGCTCATCGGACATCGCGGCGGGCAGCTTGTCGGCCCAGGCCGGATCGACGACCACATGGCAGGTCGCGCAGGAGCACATGCCACCGCAGATCGCCGCCACGCCATAGTCGACTTCCCGCAGGCTCTCCATGATCTTCAGGCCAGACTTGGCCTCGAGCTCGTGCTGGTTTCCATCGCGATCGATCACCTTGAGCAGCGGCATCTTGTATTCCTAAATTAATCAGCAGTTTAAGACTAACTTCTCTACGCCCACTCACCCGTGAAAAAAACAGTCATGACTGTTTGTGGATGGCTGGCCGAGACATATAATTCAGCGCGTTACGCCAGACTGCTAGTTTGCCGGTCTCGCCCGCCCGCTGCCAAGTCGCCGCAGGGTGGCACGGCCGGAAGGCGGATCCGGCTTCGGACATTCAAGAGTTGGAGGGGACCTATGGATCTCGGACTGCGCGGAAAGAAAGCCATCGTCACGGGTGCCACCAAAGGCATCGGCCGGGCGGTCGTCGAATTGCTGGCCAGCGAAGGTGTCGATATCGGCCTGTGCGCGCGCACGCCGGAAGAAGTCGAGGAGGCCGTCAAGGCGATCCGCTCGCGCGGCGTCAACTGCGTCGGCGATGCCGTCAACGTCCGCGATGGCGAAGCCTACAAGGCCTGGCTGACCAAGACGGCCGAGACGCTCGGCGGCTGCGACATCTTCGTGCCGAACGTCAGCGCCGGCGGCGGCATGGATTCGGAAAAGAACTGGACCCGCAATTTCGAGATCGACGTCATGCACACGGTGCGTGGCTGCGAAGCGCTGATGCCGCAGCTCGAAAAGACCGGCCAGGGCGCGATCGTCATCGTCGGTTCGACCAATGCCGTCGAGACCTTCGCGGCGCCGATGGCCTACAACGCGATGAAGGCCGCACTGATCACCTACGCAAAGCAGCTGTCGCAGTTCGTCGGCAAGAAGAACGTGCGCGTCAACACGGTGTCGCCGGGCCCGATCTACTTCGAAGGCGGCGCGTGGGAGATGATCAAGGGCACACAGCCGAAGTTCTACGACTGGGCGATCAAGCAGATCCCCTGTGGTCGCATGGGCACGCCGGAGGAAATCGCGCGCGTCATCGTCTTCACGGCGAGCCCCGCAGCGAGCCTGATCACCGGCGCGAACATCGTTGCCGACAACGGCTTCACGAAGCGCGTGCAGCTGTAACGCGGCGCGGATCCGATGCCCCTGCCCGCCCGTGTCAACGCCTACCTCGTCTGCGGGGGGCGCTATCACGACATGGATTACGCGCGCGTCGAGCTGCTGAAGCTGCTCGGCGAGCACGCGCAGGTCCGCGTCCGTGTCGGCGAGGATTACTCGAACACGGCGGCGATCGAGGCTGCCGATTTCCTCGTCACCTACACCTGCGATGTGATCCCGCCGCCCGAACAGCAGCAGGCGCTGGAGCGCTTTCTCGGCGCCGGCAAGCGCTGGCTTGCGTTGCATGGCACGAACTCGATCCTCAAATGGTCGAAGCCGCACAAGGCATGGACGGCGCCGCGCGAGTCGCCCGGGTTCATGCAGATGCTCGGCAGCCAGTTCCTGGCCCATCCGCCGATCCAGCCGTATCGCGTCGAACCCACGGCGCCCGAGCACGACCTGGTGCGCGGCATCGGTGCGTTCGATGCGGACGACGAGCTCTACCTGTGCGAGTGGCATGGCGAGCACGAATGCCTGATGCACACGCACTTCCGTGGTGACGCGCCCGGCTTCGTCGACCTGCACTGGGACGATGACCGGCGCCATCCGGTGCTGTACCTGCGGCGCCACGGCGCCGGCGAGATCCTCTACTGCACGCTGGGACACTGCCGCGGCCAGTACGACATGCAGCCGATGATCGCCGAGTATCCTGACATCGAGCGCGGCAGCTGGAAGCTGCCGCAGTTCCACGAAATCCTGCGCCGCGGCATCCGCTGGGGAGCACGCATTCCATCATGAGCACGAATCACGACGATTTCCTCGCCCGCTCCCGCAGTCCGGCCTTCAAGCCGCTACCGCGCGTTCGGCCCGAGGACAGCCCGGAGACGCCGGCCGAGAAGGCGCCGGATCCGGATCTCGGCACGGCGCCGATTCCGGCGGAGCGCTACACCTCGCGCGAGTTCATGCGGCTCGAGTGGGAGAAGGTGTGGTCGAAGGTGTGGCTGATGGGCGGCCGCGAATGCGACATGCCCGAGCCCGGCGACTTCATCGTCACCGAAATCGGCCGCGAGTCCATCATCCTCGTCCGCCAGCACGATGGCTCGGTCAAGGGCTTCTACAACGTCTGCCAGCATCGCGGCAACCGGCTCGCCGACTGCGGCGTATGGAAAGCGGACGCAGCCAAGACCTTCAAGTGCCAGTACCACCACTGGGAGTATGAACTCGACGGCAGCTACCGGCGCATCCCCGACCTCGACACGTTCGAGCAGGGCGCGCCGCCCTATTCGCTGACGCCGGTGCACGTCGATACCTGGGGCAGCTTCGTCTGGTTCACGCTGAACGAGCAGCCGATTCCGCTGCGCGAATTCCTCGGGCCGATGATCCAGCATCTCGACCCGTACCGGTTCGACCGGATGGTGCAGACGCGCGACATCACGGTCGAATGGGACTGCAACTGGAAGGCGTCGGTCGACGCGTTCAACGAGAGCTATCACGTGCAGGGCATTCACCCGCAGCTGCTGTGGTACCTGAACGACATCGACATCCAGATCGACGTCTACGAGCGGCACAGCCGCTACCTGATTCCGTTCGGCACGCTGTCGCCGCGGGTGCGCACGCCGCCGACGATCCCGGAGCCGATCAAGGTCATCATGAAGGCTGCGGGCATGGACCCGGCCGATTACGACGGCAAGATCACCGACATCCGTCGTGACGTGCAGCGCTGGAAGCGCGCGCATGGCGCCGAACAGGGCCGCGACTACTCGCGCCTCAACGATGACCAGCTGACCGACGACTACCACTACCTGATCTTCCCGAACCTGTCGCTGAACGTGCACGCCGACGATTTCTGGGTCTTCAGGCAGCGTCCGCATCCGACCGATCCGGACAAGATGTTCTACGACATCCTGACCTACGAACTGGTGCCCGATAACCCGGATGGCACGCCCGGCGAGTGGCCGCGGCGCGCAAAGCACCAGCACTTCAAGCATGGCGACAAGTCGATCGGCCTGGTGCTGGACCAGGATGCCGGCAACCTGCCGGGCGTGCAGGCCGGCATGCATTCGAAGGGCTACAGGGGCCTGTGGATCGGCAAGCAGGAACTGCGCATCCGCCACTTCCACAAGGTCATCGACGACTACATCGAGGGCAGACTCAAATGAGCTGGACGCAGGCCGCGCTGGAACGCGCGTATCGACAGATGAAGACGATCCGCGAATTCGAGGAGCGGCTGCACGTCGAGATCGCCACCGGCGAGATCCCGGGCTTCACCCACCTCTATTCCGGTCAGGAAGCGGTTGCGGTCGGCGTCTGCGAAGCGCTGACCGACGCGGATTACATCGCCAGCACGCATCGTGGCCACGGCCACTGCATCGCGAAAGGCTGCGACGTCATCGGCATGATGAAAGAGATCTATGGCCGCGCGGGCGGCCTGTGCAAGGGCAAGGGCGGCTCGATGCACATCGCGGATTTCGATCGCGGCATGCTCGGCGCGAACGCCATCGTCGGCGGCGGTCCGCCGATCGCGGTGGGCGCGGCGATCGCCTGCCGCAATGCCGGCAACCGCACCGTGTCGGTCGCATTCGGCGGCGATGGCAGCTGCAACCAGGGCACGGTGTTCGAGGCGATGAACCTCGCCGTGGTGCTCAAGGTGCCGGCCATCTTCGTGATCGAGAACAACGGCTACAGCGAGCACACTGGCGCGGACTACGCGGTGGGCTCGAAGGACATCGCGGCGCGCTCGGCAGCCTTCGGCATGCCCGCGGAGAAGGTCGACGGCGCGGATTTCTTCGCCGTCAATGAGGCCATGCAGCGCGCCGTGGCGCACGGCAAGGCCGGCAAAGGCCCGTACACGATCGAGGCGATGATCACGCGCTACTACGGCCACTTCGAAGGTGACCCGCAGAACTATCGCGCCAAGGGCGAAGTGGCCCGGCTGCGCGAGACCATGGACTGCCTCAAGCGCTTCCGCGCGCGCGTCGAGGCCGATGGCAGCGTGCCGGTGTCACGACTCGATGCGATCGACGCCGAGGTGCTGGCACTGATCGAGCGCGCCGTCGCCGAAGCCAAGGCCGCGCCGGCCCCGTCCGAGTCGGAACTGACGACCGACGTCTACATCAGCTACTGAGCAGGATCACGCACATGGCACAACTGACGATGCGTGACGCCATCAACCAGGCGTTGCATCAGGAAATGGAGCGCGATCCGCGCATCATCGTGCTCGG
>JBIITU010000148.1:0-7510 GCA_044340335.1 Steroidobacteraceae bacterium | reverse complement strand
GACGCGGGGTCGCGACCAAGATGGTCGCGACCCCGCGCCGTTGACTGCACGCGCGTGCAGCCTCAGAACTTGATGCTGACGCGCAGTCCGTACTGGCGCGGCATCTGCGGCGACACAGCGACACCCTGGAACGCCGTCAGCTGACCGATCGTCGGTGCTGAATCGAAGTCGGTCCAGCGGGCGCAGGCGGCCCAGCTGTCGTCATCGAAGACATTCTTGACGAAGCCCTCGATCCGCAGGCCATCTTTCTCACCGCCAACGCGCAGATTGGTCAGCGTGTAGGCCTTGCAATAGGCGAGATTGCTCTCGTCGACGAAGGTCTTGCCGACATAGTTGAGGTCACCGTTGACAAACCAGGTCCAGTCCGAGTTCGCGACCGGCGCCGTGTAACCCGACGCGATGCTGCCCGACCATTCAGGGAAGCGCGCATTCGAGTTGCCCGCCATCTGCTGGAAGCCGGCGATCGGCGTGACAAAGTTGAAGATGAAGTCGTCATACTCGCTCTTGGCCCAGGTCGCGGCCACGCGCACGTCCCAGTTCTCGGTCAGCATGACGGCGCCATCGAACTCGACCCCCGTCAGCGTCGAGTCGCCGCCCACGTTTGCATTGCGGGTGTTGACGAACGGCAGGCCGGTCGCCGGCGAGACGGCCGGCAGGCCCGTCGCGCCGGCCGGGCAACCGGTTGCAGCGGTCGCACCGGGGACTCCACCGTGAGCAAAGCTGCCGCAATCCTCCTGGATCACGAACGCCGAGCGACCCTTCTGGTTTTTCCATTCGGCCCAGTAAACCGCGAGGTTCACCGCCGCGCGACGGTCCCAGAACTGCTGCTTCCAGCCGAGTTCGACCATGTCGAGCTCGTCGCCGGCGACCGTCGCCGGCACCACCGGAGCGGCCACGCACTGCGGCAGCATCGGGTCCGCGAGGCAAGGAAAACCGCCCGCGTTGTACTGCGCCAGTTCGCGCGGTGTCGCACGCGCGACTTCGCCATTGATTGAAGGCGGCAGGAAGCCCTTGGCATAGCTTGCGTACACGTTGGTCTCTTCAGTCGGCTGCCAACGCAGGATGGCGCGCGGCGAGAACTGCTTCTCTTCGATTACGAACGGGTTGTTGGTCAGGATCGCCTTCTGCGTCTCGTCACGCGAGTAGCGACCCTCGACACTGGCCGTCCACTGATCGGTGATGTCATAACTCACCGAAGCAAAGATTCCCTCCGTCGAAACCTTGTCGGTGTTCTGTGCAGCGGAGTTGGGGGTCAAGAAGAAGCCGCCGACAGCACCGGTCGGGTTCGTCGGCGACACCCGACCGCAGGTCGAGCCTACGGGCCGGGCCGGGCCGAAATCCGGGCACAGCCAGACCGCGTCGCCGCCTGATCCAGACTGCAGGAAGGTCTGGTCATACTTGTTGACGCCGACGAGCCACTTGAGTTTGCCATCCTGTGGCGAGGCGAGCCGCAACTCGAAGCTCTCGTCCTCGGAATCCTGCGGGTCGCGCGACCACCACAGACCCAGCGGTGTCAGGCCGAAAGGCCGAATCCAGTTCGCCTTCAGCTCGTTGACACCCGCCTGGAGGGTCGCGACGTAACCGCCGCCGAATTCGTAATCGGTCGACAGCGAAAAGCGCGTGACCGTGCGTACCAACCCGACCTGATCGATGGCCGGCACGTCGAATACGGGCGGCAGCGCGCGGTTGACGATGGTGTCGATCAGGTAGTTCGGCCGGCCATTGATCGCCGCTTGCGAAACCAGGAAGCTCGTCGGCGTGCTGATGACGCGCCGCGAGCCATCGGCAGCTATCGCTGCACCCTGCTCCGGTACCGCACCGCAGATGTAATTCATTGGCGACGCAGTCGGGAACAGCGGATCGGCCGTCTGGATGCTGCGACCTGTGCAACTGTCGTTGCGCCAGCCCTGCACGAGGCCGCCCATCGACGGACCGTCTTCGTCCTGTGCGTTGAACGCGCGCAGGCGGATGTCCCAGGCGTCGGTCGGCTTGAAGTACAGCGAGAGCTGGACGGACTTGCTCGATTCTTCACCGAGGCCGCCGCCGTCGAAAGACGTGAATACCGAGCCGCGACTGTAATAGCGCCCGCCGATACGAAACGCGAGCTTATCGGCGACCAGAGGACCCTCGAAGCTGCCCGAGATGTCGGCCTCACCGAAATTGGCGCCCGAGGCACTCAGCTTGCCGGAGTACTCGGTCAGCGACGGAGTGCGCGTGATGTAGTTGATCGCGCCACCGAAGGTGCTGCGGCCGTAGGTGGCCGACTGCGGGCCCTTGATGACCTCGATCCGCTCGACGTCGTCGTAGGGAATCGACTGCGTGCCGCCGAGCACATATATGCCATCGACGAACAGCGAGCCGAGCTGCAGCGACGGGCTGTCCGAATTGACGTTCATGCCTCGGAAGCGGATCGCCGACGTATAGCGACCCGGAATCTGGCCGCCCTGCTGCGAGTACTGCACGCCGGGGGCGCTGCGCGCGACATCCTCGAGCGTCGTGAAGCCCTTCTTCTCGATATCCGCGGCCGAAAACGCCGTAATGGACAACGGCGCGTCGAGGAGTCTCTCCTCGGTCTTGCGCGCGGTGACGACGATTTCCTGCAAACCGATGGCGGACTGCGCTTCTTCAGCCTCCCCGGTCTGGGCGACCGCGGGCATCGCGGTCAAGATGGTAGCTAGGGCTGCATAAAGCCCCTGGATCGGTCTGGACGACATCTGCTCTCCCCTGTGCCGTTTGGTGTGATGGACCCCGGTCGGTGGTCTCGGCACCCCCGATCTAAACGTCATGTCGAAATGATGTCAATGCGAAAGCGCGCGACGCCGCCAGGAGGCCGCAGGGCAAACGATTCAGCCCGCGCTGGACTCGGTCTCGAGGATCTGGAATGCCCGTTCGATCAGCGCTTCGCGCTCGACGATGCGCCGATTCGATTCGGCCTCGTCCATGTCATAGCGTTCGATGTCAGTCGGGTCGAGGCCGCCACGACGCTCCAGCACTCGTTCGAGCGTCGCCAAGCGCTCGGAGACCACCGAAATCTCGCCCGTCAGAGCGGCGACGATGCCGAACAGCTGATCGATCGCCGGATCAGAGTGGAACTGGGCGCGCTTGCCCTTGGGTACGCGCGGCAGCCGGAAAGCAGCGACCGCCGGGCGCTTTGTTCGTGCCGACTGCGCTCGCGCTGCCGGACGCCGCACCGGTTTGCGCGGCATGTCAGTGCATCTCCTGCCCGCCGGACACGTTCATGGCCTCGCCCGTGATGTAGACGGCCTCGTCCGAGCACAGGAAAGCGCAGGCTTTAGCCGTGTCTTCGGCCAGCCCTACCCGCCCCAGTGGAATGCGTTCGCGCATCTGCCGCAGGTATTCGTCGACGGTGAGGCCGCGCTGCTGCGCGCGGTAGGCGTTCTGCACTGCACCCAGTGCGGTCGTCACGTGGTTAGGGCAGATCGCATTGACGTTGATCCGGTGCTCACCGAGCTCGATCGCGGCGCTGCGGGTGAAACCGATCATGCCGTGCTTGGAGGCCGAGTAGGCCGACAGATGAATCGAGCCTGACTTGCCGGCCACGCTGGCGATGTTGATCACCCGCCCGCCGCCGCCCTGACGCACCATCTGCGCTGCGGCGTGCTTCGTGCAAAGAAATGCGCCCATGAGGTTCACGTCCAGCACCGCCTGCCACTTTTCGCGCGCCAGGCTCATCAGCGGCTCCATCAGGTAGCCGATGCCGGCGTTGTTGACGAGGATATCGAGCCGCCCGAAGGCCTCGACTGCTCGTGCGACGGCGCGTTCCACCTGGGCTTCATCGCGCACGTCGAGCGGCACCGCGATCGCGCGCGCGCCCGTTGCCGTCAGCGCGGCGACGATCTGCTGCATTTCCTCGGTGCTGCCGATGCGGTCGGCGGGCATGTGCGGTGCGGCCGAACCGACGTCAGTGACGAGAATCGCCGCACCCTCCGCCGCAAGCCGCTGGCAAATCGCCTCGCCAAGACCGAGTTTGCGCCCCGCACCGGTGACCAGCGCCACCTTGCCCTCGAGTCGTCGCGTGGCCACTGCAGTCATTTCTTGCCCTCGATCTTTTCCCAGTGATGACAGGCGATGCGTCGCCCTGCTTCGTCCGCATCGGAAAACTGCGGTATCTCGTCTGCGCAGCGCTGATCCGCGTGCGGGCAGCGCGTGCGAAACACGCATCCGGAGGGTGGCGCGAGCGGCGATGGCAGCTCGCCGGCAAGCGCGGCGCCGAGTCGACCAGGCTGGATGTCCGGGTCAGGCACTGGCACCGCGGCCAGCAGGCCTTTCGTATACGGATGCAGCGGCCGCGAATACAGGCTGTCGGTCGGCGCGAGTTCCATCGTGCGTCCGAGGTACAGCACCAGCACCCGGTCGCACATGCGGCGCACGACGGCGAGGTTGTGGCTGACGAACAGCACCGTCATGCCGAAGTCGCGCTGCAGGTCCTTCAGGAGATTGATGATCTGCGCCTGGATGGACACATCGAGCGCCGACACCGGCTCGTCGCAGATCAGCAGCTTGGGCTTCAGGATCATCGCCCGCGCGATGCCGATGCGCTGGCACTGGCCGCCGCTGAACTCGTGCGGATAGCGGTTGATGACGTCAGCCGACAAGCCGACGCGACCCAGCATGGCGGCCACTTCGGCGCGCCGGGCGGCGCGATCGAGTTCGGGGCGGTGCACGCGCAGCGGTTCGGAGACGATGTCGCCCACCGTCATGCGCGGGTCGAGGCTCGCCAGCGGATCCTGGAACACGATCTGCAGATCGCGCCGCAACGGGCGCAGTTCTCGGGTCGACAGACCCTCGAGCGGCCGGCCCATCCAGACGACCGAGCCCGCCGTGGGCCGCACGAGCTGGAGCACGGCGCGCGCCAGCGTCGATTTGCCGCAGCCGGACTCACCGACGATGCCCAGCGCCTCGCCCGCGCGCACCTCGAGATCCACGCCTTCGACGGCGTGCAGCAGCTTCTTGCGGCCGAACAGGCTATGGCCGACGGGGAACCAGACGCGCAGGCCGCGCAGCGACAGCAACGAGTCGCTCATGCAGCCCCCTCTCCGACCGGATGATGACAGGCGACGGCCGATCGAGCGCCTTGCACGAGCGGCGGCGCTTCGATACGGCAGCGCTCCGAAGCGTACTCGCAACGCGGATGGAACGCGCAGCCCGGCGGCAGCCGGCGCGGGTTTGGCGGCTGACCGGCGATCACGACCAGCGGCTGGTCGGCGGGCTCATCGACGCGCGGCATCGAGCGCAGCAGCGCGTTCGTGTAAGGGTGCTGCGGCGCCTTCAGGATCTGGCGAACCGTGCCGAGCTCGACGATGCGGCCGCCATACATGACCGCAACGCGATCGGCGACGCCGGCGACGACGCCGAGGTCGTGCGTGACCAGCGTCATC
This sequence comes from Steroidobacteraceae bacterium, assembly GCA_044340335.1. GTDB lineage: Bacteria > Pseudomonadota > Gammaproteobacteria > Steroidobacterales > Steroidobacteraceae > UBA964. The sequence goes on along the minus strand of JBIITU010000148.1, from coordinate 2,111 downwards.
GCCATGCCCTGCTCGCGCTTGAGCTCGGCGAGCAGCGCGAGGATCTGTGCCTGGATGGTGACGTCGAGGGCCGTGGTCGGTTCATCGGCGATCAGCATCAGCGGATCACAGGCGAGCGCCACGGCGATCATCACGCGCTGGCGCATGCCGCCGGACAACTCATGCGGATACTGGTCGAGCCGGCGGGCCGCGTCGGACACATGCACGCGCTGCAGCAGCTCGAGGGCCCGCGCCCGGGCCGCGGCCCGCGACACGCTGCGATGCCGGATCAGGGATTCAGCGATCTGCTCGCCGACCTTCATGTGCGGCGTCAACGAGGTCATCGGATCCTGGAAGATCATCGCCATGCGCGCGCCACGCAGTTCGTTGAGCTCGCGGCCGCGCAGGCCGACCAGTTCGCGACCTTCGAGACGCGCGCTGCCGGAGACCGTCGCGTTCGATGCCAGCAGGCCCATGACGGCAAGGAACGACTGGCTCTTGCCGGCGCCGCTCTCGCCGACGATGCCGATGCATTCGCCCGCGTGTACCGTCAGCGTGAACTCATTGACGGCGTTGATGGTCCCGTCGGGCGTGGAAAAGCTCACCGACAGGCGTTCGATCTCGAGTATCGGGCGCGGGTCTGTCATGTCAGCGGTCCCGCGGGTCCAGCGCGTCGCGCAGACCGTCGCCGAGGAAGCTGAAGCAGACCAGCAGCGTGACCAGGAAGCTCGCCGGCACGAGCAGCATCCAGACTGCCGATTCCATTTCCTGGGCGCCTTCGTTGATCAGGCTGCCGAGGCTCGCCTGCGGTTCCTGCACGCCGAGCCCGAGGAACGACAGGAAACTCTCGAACAGGATCATCTGCGGGATTGTAAGCGTCGCGTAGATGATCACCGGCCCGATCACGTTCGGCAGGATGTGCCGGAACAGGATGCTGGGCGTCGACACGCCGCTCGCCAGCGCCGCTTCGATGAACTCCTTGCGCTTCAGCGACAAGGTCTGGCCGCGGACGATGCGTGCCATCGTCAGCCAGCCGACGGCACCGATCGCGAGGAACAGCACGAAGATATTGCCGCGATCGAACAGCGTCGACAGGATGATGACGATGAAGATGTACGGCAGCGCATACAGTATGTCGACGAAGCGCATCATCAGGTTGTCGATGCGCCCGCCGATATAACCGGCGGTGGCGCCGAAAGTCAGGCCGATCGTCAGGCTGACCAGCGTCGCCAGCAGGCCGATCTGCAGCGAGATCTGCACGCCGTGCAGCGTACGCACGAACAGGTCGCGACCGAGTCGGTCGGTGCCCAGCCAGTGATCGTTAGGCCCGCCCGGCGGCACGGCCATGTGGTCCCAGTCGATCGCGTCGAAGCTGTGTGGCGACAGTGCCGGGCCAAAGAACGCCAGAACGGTGATGACGAAGATGATGACCGCCGCGACCATCGCAGCGCGATTGCGGCGCAGCCGTCGCCAGGCATCAGCCCAGAAGCCGCGCGAGCTGACGGACTCTGCTGCCGCAGCTGCTGCAACGACGTCACTCATAGCGCACCCTCGGGTCGAGCCAACCATAGAGCAGGTCGGCAATCAGGTTCAGCATCAGCGTCAGCGAGCCATAGACCACGATCATGCCCATGACGAGCGTGTAGTCGCGATTGATCGCCCCCTGCACGAGATAGCGCCCGCTGCCGGGCAGTCCGAACACCGTCTCGACAACCAGCGAGCCGGTCACGACGAAGGCCGTGGCGGGACCGAGATAACTGACCACCGGCAGAAGCGCCGGGCGCAGCGCGTGCTTCAACAATACCTGCGTTTCGGACAACCCCTTGGCGCGCGCCGTGCGGACGAAATTCGAACGCAACACCTCGAGCAGGCTGCCGCGCGTGAGCCGCGCGATGTAGGCGATGACGGGCAGCGCCAGCGTGATCACCGGCAGCACGAGGTAGCGTAACTGCCCGGTCTCCCAACCCGCCACCGGCAACCAGCGAAGGTAAAGACCGAACACGAGCGCGAACAGCGGTCCCGTGACGAAGCTCGGCAACGCGATGCCGAGCACGGCGAACCCCATGATGCTGTAGTCCGTGCCGGTGTTGTGGCGTAGCGCCGCCATGGCACCCAGTGGAATGCCCACGAGC
>JBIITU010000146.1:0-7522 GCA_044340335.1 Steroidobacteraceae bacterium | reverse complement strand
AGCACGGGCCGGAATCGCACGTCGACATGAATGCGACCGTGGACGCTGTGCGCGATGAATTCCTCGATGGATTCCGGCTGCCCGCTGCGCAGCACCCGCGTCGCCGCGTCGTGCACCGCGTCGGCGTAGCTCTTCGGCGCGAGGTCGCGAACCGCAAGACCGATGCAGGTGGCGCGCGGCAGGCCGTCGAGGTCGCGGTTGATGAAGACGCAGCGCAGCTCGCTGTCGAACAACGCCAGGACCTCGGTGACGCTGCCCGCCACCGTGGCGAACAGCGCCTGGGCACCGCGCAACTGCTGCTCTGCGCGCCAGCGCGCGGTGACCTCGATGGACGACACGCTGAGACCCGCGATACGCCCATCGTCGAGCACCGGCGCGACGCGATGATCGTGGACACGCGGCGCTCCGCGCCCGTCCTGCGTCTCGACCAGCGCCGCGCGCGCGATGCCGTCTGCGAGCACCGCCGCATGCAGGGGTCGCAGCACCGCCGCAACGCGCTCGCCGACGATTTCGTACAGCGAGCGATCCTGCATCTGCGCGGGCGTGAGGCCCAGCAGCGCCCGATTGAAGAAGCGGATTCGGCCGTCGGCATCGAGCAGCAACAGCGCCGCCGGCGCATGCGCCGTGACGGCCGCGAGCGTGCGCTCGACATCGAGTTGGGCCTCGCGCGCCTCGACTTCGGCGGTGATGTCGACGAGGAAGCCGACCAGCCGCTGCGCGCGACCGTTGCCGTCGCGATCCTCGCCGCGAAAGCGATCGACGACCCACCGCCAGCGACCGTCACCATGGCGAATGCGGTACTGCGCGTCGTAGGAATCCATGCGACCGCTGAGCACGTCGGAGTCCGCTGCGACGACGCGATCCCGGTCGTCAGGATGCACGCGATTGAGCCAGAACTGCGGATCGAGCCGACCCACGGCCGGGTCGACGCCGTGCAGCAGGTAGTAGTCGTCGTTGAAGACCTGCCGCGCGACATCCCATTCCCACAGGCAGCCGCGCGCCGTATCGAGCGCGAGCTTCAAGCGCTGCTGCGATTGCTCGGCTGCGAGTTCAGCGCGCTTGCGCTGGTCGATGTCCATGCAGGTGCCGACGAGACGCAGCGGCGCGCCCGCGGCATCGCGCGCGACGACCCGGCCGCGTTCGAAGATCCAGCGCCAGCTGCCGCTGCGCGTGCGGATGCGGTACTCCGCATCGTAGTACTCCTCGCGCGCCTCCAGGTGCGCGGAGAAGCGTGCCCGCGCGGCCGGCAAGTCGACGGGATGGACGTTGTCGTCCCAGCGCGTGACGTGCCCCGCGCCGTCGCAGGGATCCAGGTCGAAGCGCGCGCACCAGTCGTTGAGCCAGCGCGTGCTGCCGCTGACGCAGTCGAGCTCATACAGACCCACGCCGGCGCCCCAGATCGCCGTCTCGAGCTGCGCCTCGGTCGAACGCAGCGCCATCTCGGAGCGCTTCTGCGCGTCGATATCGATCGACACGCCGATCACGGCGACGGGTTGGCCGTCGAAATCCCATTCGACGATGCGACCCCGATCCATCAGCCACTTCCACGAGCCGTCGGCGCAGCGCAGCCGGTACTCGAGTTCGAGGTATTGCGAGCGGCCCTCGATGTGCTCGGCCATCAGTCGCTGCACCGCCGGCAGGTCGTCGGGATGAATCCGCGACAGCCACGGCTGCGGTTGCTGGTCCCAGGCCTCGCGACTGTAGCCCGTCATCGCGAACCACAGCGGACTGCGCACCGCCGTGTCGCTCGGGCGGTGGATCTGCCAGAACGCGGCGCGCGCACCCCACAGCGCAGTCGCGAGCCGCGATTCGTTCTGCTGCGTTTCGACCTCGGCGCGTTTGCGCGCGTCGATCTCGATGCAGATGCCCCCGGCCTCGGCCGGCGCCCCGTCGGCGCCGCGACGATTGATGCCGCCACGCTGCAGCAGCCAGAGCCAGCGCGAGTCGCGGGTCAGGATCCGGTACTCGACCTCGAACTCGCCGCGACCGCCGTCGGCCAGCAGCTCGGCGTGCGCGCGCTGGAAGCGCCCCGCGTCATCCGGGTGGATGCGGCGTGCCCAGCGCTCCAGGTGATCCGGTCCCGCGCAGGGATCGAGGTCGAGCGCGAGACACCAGGCGAGGTCCACTTCCGCACCGCCGTCCGGCAGGCCGCGGTGCCAGGAGCCGACCTGCGCGGACGCGAGCGCCCGCCGCCGCTGCGACGCAGCACCGGGATCGGGCGGATCAGAAGACGGTAACGGTTCCATGACAGCTTGTGAGTCTGCCCCAATCCGGCGCACGGGCCTGTGACCGCGGCGACGAAACTTAATCAGGCTTTGCCCGAGGTCGCGCGGCGCGAAAGTTCAGGCTAGGATGACATAAGCCAGTCCTCGGACTGGCCCATAGCGTCGGAACAACAATAAACGGGGACATCCGATGGCCGATTCAAGCACGGGGGCAACCCTGGTGGCGGACTACGCCGATTGGCAGGCCCGCGACTATTTCAAGACTTATTACTCCGAAGTCGTGCTGCCGGACGAGCAGGTCGTGCTCGCCTACCAGCTCGAGGTCATGCGCGCGGCGACGAGCCGCTTCGGTCGCGCCCTCGAGTACGGCTGCGGTCCGACGCTGCATCGCGCGATCGCCGCAGCCCCCTATGTGTTCCGGCTCGACATGGCGGACTGGCTCGCAGACAACCTCGTCTGCGTGCGCAACTGGCTTTCCGGCCCCGAGGACAGCCAGGACTGGAATCGCTTCACGAAGTACGTGCTCGGCTGCGAAGCGCGCCGCCGCATCGATCGCGCCGCGCTGCTGCGCCGTGAGCGCACCGTGCGCCGCGTTGTGCGCGGGCTGTATGTCAGCGACGCCCGCTGGCGCCATCCGCTCGGGCCCGAGCGCGAGGGCTTTTACGACCTGCTCGTGTCGGGCTTCTGCCTCGATGCCATCGCGTCGGACAAACGGGTCTGGCGGCGCTGCATGCGCAACGTGCTGTCGACGCTCGCTCCGGGCGGCACGGTGATCCTGCATTTCCTCGCCGGCTGCCGCGCCTACAAGGTCGGTGACCGGATGTTCCCGGGGTCGAATCTTTCGGCCGACGACGTGGTCGGCGTGCTGGTCGACCTGGATTTCGCGCCGGACTCCATCGACGTGCAGCGCATCGACTGCCCACACAACGCCGAGTACGGCTACTCGGGCATCCTGACGGCCTCCGCCCGGCGTCGCTGAAGCGCGGATCCGCCCTACAATAGGGCGGATGAACAGCAACAGCAGTCCCGCGGCGCTCGCCGCGATCCGCCGCCTCGTCGGTCGCACTCCCCTGATCGAAGTCGAGTGCGCGTTCCGTGGTCGCGTGCACCGCATCTACGGCAAGTTCGAAGCGATGAACTTCACCGGCAGCATCAAGGATCGCATGGCGCTGACGATCCTCGAGCGCGCCTACGCCAGCGGCGAAATCGTGCCGGGCGACGAGATCGCCGAAGCGACCAGCGGCAACACCGGGATCGCGTTTGCCGCGATTGGCCGCGCGCTCGGGCACCATGTGCGCATCTACATGCCGGACTGGATGAGTCGCGAACGCGTGCTCGTGATCCAGAGCCTCGGCGCCGCCGTGATTCCGGTGTCGCACGAGCAGGGCGGCTTCCTCGGCAGCATCCGCATGGCCGACGAGTTCGCGCGCGACACGCCGCGCGTGTTCCGGCCGCGGCAGTTCGACAGCGAGGCCAACGTGCACGCGCATTTCGAATCCACTGGCCCCGAGATCGTCGCGCAGCTCGCGACGCTCGATCGTCGCCCGACCGCTTTCGTCGCCGGCGTCGGCACAGGTGGCACCGTGATGGGCGTGAAGCGCTACTTCGACAGCATCGGCCTCGACGCCGCCGTGCATCCGCTGGAGCCCGCGAATTCGCCGACGCTGCGCACCGGAACGAAGGTCGGGCGCCATCGCATCCAGGGCATCAGCGACGAGTTCATCCCGTCGATCGTCAAGCTCGAGCAGCTCGACGAACTCGTCGACGTCTGGGATGGCGACGCGATCTGCATGGCGCAGAAGCTCGCCAGCGGCCTGGGCCTCGCGCTCGGGATTTCCAGCGGCGCGAATTTCCTCGGCGCGCTGCAAATCGCCCACGCGCAGGGCGCCGACGCCTGCGTCGCGACGATCTTCTGCGACGACAACAAGAAGTATCTTTCGACCGACCTGTGCAGCGACGAGGAGTGCAAGCCGCACTATCTGGCGGGCGAGGTCGAGCTGCAGGGGTTCCGCGTCATTCCCTGCCCCTGAGGCCTTGGGCGGAAAACACCACCCGGACGTACCGCAGCCCTTGCGGGACTGCTTCCATCCGGGGGTGTCAGGGGGCCGGTGAGATACCGCAAATGGTGCGCCAGCCGGGCCCGCTTGCGTATACGTAGTCGCCGCAACGACGGCCTGACCGCGGCCCGGACAGCGCGGCCGATGCAGCGGGGGGCCGCTGGCAGCAACCGACCAGAATCCGAGCGTCGCAGGACCTGCGACACCCCAGGGGAGGTTCCGCAGATGGGCTCGCAATCCAACGCCTTCTTCGCCGTGCCGCAGGCCGCGCACGGCATGCTGGTCACGCCCGAGCGCGACGAGCGCGCGCGGCAGGAGTTCGTCCGCAGCTTCAAGGCCTATATCCAGAGCGGCATCGTGCCGGGCGTGCATGCCGTCTACCAGCATGAGGTCAAGCCGGGCTTCGAGAAATCGGCCGGCCGCGCGCCGCGCGATCGCCACGAGATCCGCGACCTGATGGTCGATCATCCGATGTTCCGCACCTACGCCTCGATGCAGCGCGTGAGCCAGGAACTGCTGTGGGACACGGTGCTCGATTCGGTCGAGCGTGAACTGCCGGACCTGATGCAACGTGCCGTAGCACGCGGCGGCGCCGGCGGCACGCTGCGGCTGAACCCGGACCTGCCGCTGCCGAAGTACGTGACCGGCGTCGACATCCACTGCATGCCAGGCGGCTACTGCGGCGAGGGCGGCGCGGGCGATGTCGCGGCCGGTGCACTCTATGACCGCGGCGTGTACCTGTACGCGCTCGGCATGATGGGCCCCTACAACGACGACATCGGCGGTTCGGCAGCGAAGTTCGTCCGCGATCGCTACCCGGACTTCCGGCCGCGGCGCATCCTCGACATGGGCTGCACCGTGGGCCACAGCACGCTGCCGTTCGTCACGGCGTTCCCGGATGCCGAAGTGCATGCCATCGATGTCGGCCCGGCGCTGCTGCGCTATGCGCACGCGCGCGCCGAATCACTGGGCCGGCGCGTGCACTTCTCGCAACAGGACGCGACGCGCACCGATTTTCCGGATGGTCACTTCGACCTGATCTGCTCCAGCATCCTGTTCCACGAGACCTCGGCGCGCGCGCTGCCGGCGATCGTCCGCGAATGCCATCGGCTGCTCGCGCCGGGCGGCATCGCCGTCCATGGCGACCTGCCGCCATTCTGGGCGATGGATGAGTTCAACCAGTTCATGCTCGACTGCGAGACCTACTACAACAACGAGCCGTACTGGGGCGCGATGCGCGAAGTCGACCAGGTCGCCGAGAGCGTCAAGGCCGGATTCGCGCCCGACAAGGTCGAGTTCGTCATGGCGCCCTCCGCCTACCGTTCGGCCGCCGGACACGAGCGCGGCTTCGAGGCCGGCGAGTTCGCGCCGGGCAACGCCTGGCAGGTCCTGGTGACACGCAAATGAGCAACGCACCCGAAGTGAAGGTCAAACGCAGCATCCGCGGCCGCCGGCCGAAGTTCCACGACGAGCGGGCGATCGACCAGCTGCACGGCATGGTGATGGCGATGGCCACGGAAATGGCCGTGCTGTACGAGCGCATCGACACCATGGAGCGCGTCGCCGCCGACAAGGGCGTCATGCTGCGCGACGAACTCGCCCGGTATGCGCCCGACGAAGCGGCCCAGGCGGAGCGCGAGGCCTGGCGCCAGAAGCTGCTCGAACGGATGTTCTACCTGTACCGCGAGGAGCTCGATGACCGTCTGGGGGGCGAAAGTGACGCCCAATACGCCGGATTCCTGCGCGAGATATCCTGACGGCGAGCGGCTCTGCTAGGCTCCCCGCGCCGAGGCCGCTAGAGCCTCAACGGGGAGTCACAGGAACATGGAAGAGATCGGCCTGCTTCACGGCATCGTGAAGTACATCCACGTGCTGCTGTTCGTCTACTGGCTGGGTGGCGACGCGGGCGTGTACTACTCGAGCAAGTTCGTCACGAATCCGAACCTGTCGCGCGATGCGCGCATGACGGCATTCAAGATCTTCGCGAACCTCGACATGCTGCCGCGCTACTGCCTCGCGCTGATGCTGACGGTGGGCGGCGTGCTGGCGGAGTTCATCGGCTACGAGCACCCGATGTGGCAGACGATCGCCATCATCGCGCTGGGCCCCATCTGGGTCTGGGTCGTGCACACCATCCATGCGAAGGAAGGCACGCCGTTCTCGAAGCAGCTGGCGACCATCGACCGCTGGTTCCGCGTGTTCATGATCTTCGCGCTGATCGCGTCGGTGATCTACCACTGGACCACCGGGCCGCTGCGGCCGTATCCGTGGCTGGCTGCGAAGCTGCTGATCTTCGCGTTCCTGATCTTCTGCGGCTTCATGATCCGCATCAAGATTCCGCCGTTCATCGAAGGCTTCCGCGTGCTGGCCGCGAGCGGCGCCACGCCGGAAAGCGATCGCAAGATGAACGAAGGCATGGGCGCCTGCCGCCCGTATGTGCTTCTGATCTGGGCGGGCGTCGCGATCTCGGCGCTGATCGGCATCCTGAAGCCGGGGCAGCTGCCGCTGCCCTGAAGCACCTGCATCGGCCGCTGCCTGCCGCGCTCAGCGCTGCAGGTAGCGGTCGAGCGTGTGGTGGAAGTGGCGGATCCGCGATTCCTGGTACGCGCCGAGCTGCACTTCGCCGCTGCCTGAAGCGCGCAGGCCGCGTTGCACGAACGGCATGTTCTGCATGTCCTGGTCGATCACGGCACCGAGTATCGGCAACTCATCGGCCGCCGCCCACGGCTCCGCGGCCGTCAGCCAGTGCACCGGCACCGGTGCGGGCCGCGCGCCGCCCCGCGGCAGGCGCTTCAGCAGCATCACTTCCATGATGCAGGAGTCGACGTCGCGGCCATTCGGGCGCCAGCGATAAACGATGTTCGGCGCGAAGCCGCCCCACGGCGAGAAGTTCGGGAACACGTTGTAGACGATCGCGTCGAGCAGTTCGGCATCGCTTGCGGTGTCGAAATCGCCGACGAACGCGCGCGAGAACGCCCGCCGGTTGATGTCGCCGAGCACGGCGCGCGCATTGGTGACGCCGGCATCCGCTGGCGAAGGCGCACCGCCCTTGCCCCACATCGCGAGCATCTGTTCGACGATGCGCGGCGCCGGCACGCCCTGCTCGCCGAGATGCGGGCTCGGCGCGCCGAACGCCGCGATGTTGCGGTTCACGTGCGCGCCGTACAGGTCGTATTGCGAATTCGCATCGGCGATGACACCCAGGATCTGCGGGTGCGTCGCGATGACGTGGTAGACTCC
>JBIITU010000145.1:0-7534 GCA_044340335.1 Steroidobacteraceae bacterium | reverse complement strand
CAGGTCATCGACGGGCGCGGCTGGCGCACCGGCGCGCTGGTCGAGAAGCGCGAGATCCCGATGTACTACCTGAACATCACGCGCTACGCCGACGAGCTGCTGCGCGACCTCGACACGCTGACCGACTGGCCGGAACGCGTGCGGGTCATGCAGGCGAACTGGATCGGTCGCAGCGAGGGTGTCGATGTCGCGTTCCCGTTCGCGGCCAATACCGCGGCGCTGATGGGCAAGCCGGCCGGCGATGCGTCGGCGGTCATGAAGGTTTTCACGACGCGCGCGGACACGTTGTTCGGCGTCACCTTCGTCGCGATCGCGGCCGAGCACCCGATCGCGCTCGCCGCGGGTGCGAAGGATCCTTCGCTGATGGCCTTCATCGACGAGTGCCGCCGCGGCAGCGTCATGGAAGCCGACGTCGCGACCATGGAGAAGAAGGGCCGGCACACGGGCCTGCACGTCGTCCACCCGTTCACCGGCGAGCCGGTCGAGATCTGGGTCGCGAACTACGTGCTGATGGGCTACGGCGAGGGCGCCGTCATGGGCGTGCCGGCGCATGACGAACGCGACTTTGCGTTCGCGACCCAAGCCGGCATCGCGATCCGCACCGTCGTCAAGTCGACGGCGGGCGCGTACGAGAACGTCGTCGCGCCGTGGATCGATGCCTATGGCGAGCATGGGATCACGGTGAACTCGGGCGAGTTCTCGGGGCTCGAGTCGAAGTCTGCAGTCGATGCGATCGCTGCGGCGCTCGCCGCCAAGGGCCTGGGCCAGAAGCGCGTGCAGTTCCGCCTGCGCGACTGGGGCATCTCGCGGCAGCGCTACTGGGGCTGCCCGATCCCGCTGATCCACTGCCCGAAGTGCGGCGAAGTCGCCGTGCCCGACAGCCAGCTGCCGGTCGTGCTGCCCGAGCACCTGGTGCCGGATGGCAGCGGCAACCCGCTCGCGAAGACGCCGTCGTTCCACGACTGCAGCTGCCCGCAATGCGGCGGCGCGGCGCGGCGCGAGACCGACACGATGGATACCTTCGTCGACTCGAGCTGGTACTACGCGCGCTATGCCTGCCCCGACAACGACGCGGCTATGGTCGATGCTCGCGTCAAGTACTGGCTGCCCGTCGACCAGTACATCGGCGGCATCGAGCACGCGATCCTGCACCTGCTGTATTCGCGCTTCTGGACCAAGGTCATGCGCGACTTCGGCCTGGTCGATTACGCCGAGCCGTTCCGCAGCCTGCTGACGCAGGGCATGGTGCTGAACCACATCTACTGGCAGCAGCCCGCCGAAGGGCGCCGGCAGTACTTCAATCCGAACGATGTCGACGTCGAGGAAGTCGACGGCGTCAAGCGCTACATCGCGACGCGCGACGACGGCTCGAAGCTCGAGGTGCAGTACGACGGCCTCGGCACGATGTCGAAGTCCAAGAACAACGGCGTCGATCCGCAGAGCCTCGTGGAGAAGTACGGCGCCGACACGGCGCGCCTGTTCATGATGTTCACGGCGCCGCCCGAGCAGTCGCTCGAGTGGAACGACGAGGGCGTGCAGGGTTCGTTCCGCTTCCTGCGGCGGCTCTGGACCGCCGTGCACAGCCACGTGGCGCTGAATGCGACGGCCGGTGCGCCGCCCGCGCTCGATCGCGCGGCGTTGACGCCGCCGCAGCGCGAGCTGCGCCGCGCGGTGCAGCAGACGCTCGCCAAGGTCACCGACGACATCGGGCGCCGCCGCACTTTCAACACGGCGATTGCGGCCGTCATGGAACTGCTGAACACGCTGGCGCGCTTCGAGGACCGCTCGGCGCAGGGCCGCGCGGTGCTGCAGGAGGCCTACGAGATCGCCACGATCTGCCTGTCGCCGATGGTGCCGCATGTCGCGCATGCGCTGTGGCGCGAGCTCGGCCACGCCGGCACGCTGATGGACCAGCGCTGGCCGCAGGTCGATGCGGCGGCGCTCGAGCTCGCGCAGCTGACGCTCGTCGTGCAGGTCAACGGCAAGCTGCGCGGGCAGATCGAGGTCGCGGTGGATGCTGCCGAGGAGACGATCCGCGCCGCCGCGCTCGCGGAGCCCAACGTGCAGAAGTTCATGGGCGGCGCCGCGCCGCGCAAGGTCATCATCGTGCCGCGCAAGCTCGTCAACGTGGTGGTCTGAGATGCGCGCGCTGCGCATCGCCGTGATCGCGGTGCTGGCGCTGGCCGTCGCCGGCTGCGGTTTCCGGCTGCAGGGGCGCGTGCCGCTGTCGTCGTCGCTGACGATCACGCATGTCGCGGCGGATGACATCCAGAGCGACTTCGTGCAGGACCTGCGCCGCGCGCTGCTCGCCGCCGGCGTGCGGCTCGCGCCGGGGCGCGCCGATTCGACCGCCGTCATCGAAGTGCAGCGCGACGAACTCATCGAGCGCATCGTGTCGATCTCGGCGCGCAACATCCCGCGCGAGTACGAGCTGACCTATGTCGTGCGGATCCGCGTGCTGCGCGGCGATCGCGAGGTGCTGGCGCCGGAGGAGATCGCGCTGTCGCGCGATTTCAGCTTCGACGAGCGCGCCGTGCTCGCCAAGGAGCGCGAAAAGGAAGCGCTGCGCGCCGCGCTGGCCAGCGATCTCGTCGGCATCGTGATGCGCCGGCTGTCGAGTCTCTAGGGCGAGATGCAGCCGCAGCCGGACTACCGCTCGGTCCCGGTGGCGCGCCTCGCGGGCATCGACCGGCTGCAACTCGGGCTGCTGCTCGCGCGTTACGGCCTCGACCTGCGGCTGGTGGCGCCCGACGCGCCCATCCCGGGATCCTACTGGGGTGAGGCCGAAGCGGGGCTCGAGGGGTCGACCTTGTTCGCTCGCCTCGATACGCCGGTGCATTCGGTGCTGCACGAGTCGGCGCACTACGTCTGCATGGCACCAGAGCGGCGTGCAGGACTGCTGCGCGATGCCGGTGGTGACGACGCGGAAGAGTCGGCGGTCTGCTACCTGCAGATCCTGCTGGCAGCGGCCTTGAAGGAAGTCGGGAGCGAACGGCTGATGCGCGACATGGATGCCTGGGGCTACAGCTTCCGGCTCGGCAGCACGCGTAACTGGTTCGAGCAGGACGCCGTCGATGCGCGTGACTGGTTGCTGCGCGAGGGCCTGATCGACGCGGCCGGGCAGCCGTCGTGGCGGGTGCGCGGCGCATGAGCCGCTTGCGCCTGCTGTTGCTCGCCGTGCTGGTCGCTGCTGCGGCGGCTGCGGGTATGGCCGGCTGCACGACGCTGATGTTCGCGGCGGCCAATGTGCCGGCTGCATTTGGCGATCATGAACTGCGCGAGGACATGCCTTACGGGCCCCACGCGCGGCAGCGGCTCGATGTCTACGTGCCCGCGGTCGTGCCCGATGGCGGCGCGCCGGTCATCGTGTTCTGGTACGGCGGCGGCTGGACCGACGGCGACCGCGCACGCTACCGCTTCGTCGGCGCCACGCTCGCCGAGGCGGGGTATGTCGTGGTCCTGCCCGACTACCGCCTGCACCCCGAAGTGCGCTTCCCGGCGTTCGTCGACGATGCGGCCCTCGCGTTCAAGTGGGTGCATGACAACGCGGCGCGCTTCGGCGGCAATTCCGCGCAGCTGTTCGTGATGGGGCATTCGGCCGGCGCGCATCAGGCGGCCCTGCTCGCGCTCGATCCGCGCTATCTGGAAGCGGTCGGTGGGCAGCGGGGCTGGATTCGCGGGCTGATCGGCTTGTCAGGCCCGTACGCGCTGGTGCCCGACACGGCGCTGCTGCGCAGCATCTTCGCCGCGCCCGCGACGCCGGCCGACTGGCAGGCCGTCGCACACGTCACTGCGGACGCGCCGCCGGCGCTGCTCGCGCACGGCGAGCAGGATGGCATCGTCTGGATTCAGCACAGCGAAGCGCTCGAGACCGCGCTGCGCGCCGTGGGGGTGGAGGTCACGCTGCGGCGCTACGCGCATCGCAACCATGCCGATACGGTCGCGGCGTTGTCGGTGCCGGCACGCGGGCGGGCGCCGGTGCTGGCCGATATCAGGGCGTTCGTCGAGCGAATTTCCGCGTCGCCCGCACCAGCTGGTCGATGATGCCGGGCTCGAACGCCGAATGTCCCGCATCCGGCACGATGTGCAGCGCGGCCTCGGGCCAGGCGCGATGCAGGTCCCAGGCGCTTTTCATCGGGCAGACGACGTCGTAGCGGCCCTGCACGATGACGGCCGGGATGTGCCTGATCTTCGGCACGTCCTCGAGCAGCTGGTTCGGCGTGCGCAGGAAGCCGCCGTTGATGAAGTAGTGGCACTCGATGCGCGCGAAGGCTGCCGCGAAATCGTCGTCTTCGAACTTGTCGAGGTAGTCGGGGTTGAGCTTCAGGAAACTGGTCGCACCCTCCCAGATCGACCAGGCGCGCGCGGCCTCGCGCACGACCGCCGGATCGTTGCTGGTCAGCCGCCGGTAGTAGGCCTGCATGACGTCGCCGCGTTCGGCGGGCGGAATCGGTTTGATGTAGTGCTCGTACAGGTCAGGGAACAGCGCGCCCGTGCCATCGGGCGATTCATAGAACCAGCGGAACTCCCACGGCCGCACCAGGAAGATGCCGCGCAGCACGAGTTCGGTGACGCGCCCGGGATGGGCCTGCGCGTATGCGAGCGCCAGCGTCGATCCCCAGGAGCCGCCGAACACCTGCCAGCGCTCGATGCCGAGATGTGCGCGCAGCGCTTCGATGTCCTCGACCAGGTGCCAGGTCGTGTTGTCGACCAGGCTCGCATGCGGGCGGCTGCGGCCGCAGCCGCGCTGGTCGAACAGCACGATGCGGTACTTCTTCGGATCGAAGAAGCGGCGCATCCGCGGATCGGTGCCGCCGCCGGGGCCGCCGTGCAGGAACACGACCGGCTTGCCGCGCGGGTTGCCGCTTTCCTCCCAGTAAAGTTCGTGCAGGGGCGACACCCGCAGGTAGCCGCTGCGCAGCACGGGCACGGGCGGATACAGACGAAGCCGCGCCGGCGTGCGGCGAGTCGCCGTCATCACGCGGGCTTTGCCAGCATGCGACCGAGCGGTGCGCCACCGACGAGGTGCACGTGCAGGTGGTAGACCTCCTGGCCGCCGTGCGCGTTGCAGTTGATGATCAGGCGGTAGCCGTCTTCGGCGATGCCCTCGCGCCGCGCGAGGTCGCGGGCTACCGTGAACATGTGGCCGACCAGCGCTTCGTCGGCATCGTCGATGTCGTTCGCGGTGGGGATCGCCTTGTTCGGCACGATAAGGATGTGCACCGGAGCCTGCGGGTTGATGTCGCGGAACGCCGTGACGCGCTCGTCCTGGTGCAGGATCGTCGCCGGCAGTTCGCGCGCGACGATGCGTTCGAAGAGAGTGGCCATGCGTGGATCCGCCCCGCTCAGTACTTGTAGATTTCGACCTTGTCGCCGGCCAGGTGGTAGGCGGCGGCACCGAGCCGCGTCGTCTTGTTCTGCAGCTTCATGCGGCCCGTGATCCAGTACGCGTCGTAGATCGATTCGAGCGCGATGCCCTTGTTCATGCGCACGTAGACGATCTGGTTCGGCGGCGGCGGCGGCACGTGGATGCAGGCGCCGAAATAAGGCACGAGGAAAAACTCCGCGACCAGGCCATCCTTGCCGATGTCGAGCGGCACGATGAAGCCCGGCAGCTTGACGCTCTGGCCGTCGAGTTCCTTGTTGACGGAGAAATCCATGATCTGCTGCGCGGCGAGTCCGCCTTCGCCGAGGTAGTCGTGGACGGGCGGCGGCGGCCCGGCGGCGAAGCGCGAGCGCGCATCCTTCGGCAGCAGTTCGTCCCAGTCGAGTTCCAGCACGGCCGCGGTGCCGCCCTTGGGCGCGGCAGCGGTGCGCGGCTTCGACTGCGCCTGCGCCTGCGCCTGCGTCTGCGTCTGTGGCTGGGTCTTCGGCGCTGGCGGCGAAATCGCCCGGGACATGGGACTCGCGGCGAGGGCAGTCAGGCCCAGCGCAAGCAGGAATGCGGCAGCACGCGGCGAGGTATACGGCAGGGTCATGTCAGCAACCTTGGCAATCAGACGCGGATGGTCAGACCGTCGCTGAGCGTGTTGCGATAAGCACGCCAGGCCGGAAACAGGCCCATCAGCAGGGCGGCACCGATGATCGCGCCGAGAATGGCGAAATCGTACCGGGTCAGACCCGTGATCTGCACGAAAATTCCATACTTGTTCTCGAGCAGCGGGCGGCCAGCGGCCATCAGGCCATAGGCCAGGGCGACGCCGAGCGCGACGCCCGCCGTCGCCAGCAGGCCGGCCTCGGCGACCAGCAGCGTGAACACATGGCGCGCACGCGCGCCGACCGAGCGCAGGATCGCCATTTCGCGGCGCCGCTCGTTCAGGCTGGTCAGGATGGCCGTCAGCATGCCGAGCAGGCCCGCGAGCACGACGAAGGCGGCGACGATCATCAGCGCGCGATCGGCGACGCCCACCAGTTCCCACAGCTGCGACAGCGCCACGCCGGGGATGATCGCGAGCAGCGGTTCGAGCCGGTATTCGTTGACGGCGCGCTGCATCGTGAAGGTCATGACCTTCGAGCGCATGCCGACCATGAACGCCGTGATCGACTGTGGCGTCAGCTCCATCGCGCGGGCTTCGTCGGCGCTGACGCGCTGGCCGGGCATCGCCTGCATGCCGCTCTGCCAGTCGATGTGAATCGCGGTGATGGCCTCGAGGCTGACATGCACGGTGCGGTCCACCGGCGTGCCGGTGCGCGCCAGGATGCCGACGACGCGAAACGGCTTGTCTTCGTGCTTGGCAAAGCTGACGGCGCCGAGGCCGTGCGCGATGACGATCTCGGTGCCGAGCGTGTAGCCCAGTTCGCGGGCCACCTCGGCGCCGAGCACTGCGTCGTAGAGGTCGTCGAACGGCTGGCCCTGCGCAAACGCCAGTTCACGTTCGCCGGCGTAGCGGTAGTGGCGGAAGTAGTCGCCGCTGGTGCCTAGCACCCGGAAGCCGCGATGCGAGTCGCCGAGCGACAGCGGGATCGTCCACGCGACATCCGGATGCCGGGCGATCTTCTGGTAGGTGTCCCACGAGACATTCGCGGTGGCATCGCCGACGCGGAACACCGAGTACAGCAGCAGGTTCAGCGGCCCGGAGCGCGCGCCGACGATCAGGTCGACGCCGGAGACGGTGTTGGCGAAGCTGTCCTTGGCGGCGACGCGCATCTTCTGCACGCCGAGCAGCAGCGCGACGCTGACGGCGATCGCGGCCACCGTCAGCAGCGCCGTGACGCGGCGGTTCCACAACGAGCGCAGCGCGAGGCTCAGCGTTGCCATGGCGTCAGGCCGCCAGCCGCGTCGCGCGGTTCAGGTCCGACAGCGACAGGTCACGATCGAACAGCGAGCCGAGCGTCGTATCGTGGCTGACGAACACCAGCGTCGAACCCTGCTCGCGGCACTCCGCCATCAGCAGCTCGAGGAACTGGCGGCGCGAATCGTGATCGAGCGCCGACGTCGGCTCATCGGCGATCAGTATCTCGGGTGCGCCGAGCAGCGCACGCGCCGCTGCGACCCGTTGCTGCTGCCCGATCGACAGTTCCGTGACGCCGCGGC
>JBIITU010000005.1:0-26636 GCA_044340335.1 Steroidobacteraceae bacterium | reverse complement strand
AGCCGCCCGCAAACGTCGCCGCGCTGGCCGACCTCGGGCAGCGGGACTTCGGCGAGAACTACCTGCAGGAAGCCCTGCCGAAACTGACAGCCTTGCGGTCGCGCCAGCTCACCTGGCACTTCATCGGCCAGCTGCAGTCGAACAAGACGCGCGCCGTCGCGGAGCACTTCGACTGGGTGCATACCGTCGATCGACTGCGACTCGCGGAACGCCTGTCGGCGCAGCGGCCGTTTCATGCGCCGCCACTCAGGGTTTGCATCCAGGTCCAGGTGGGCGGCGAGGCATCCAAAGGCGGCGCGGAGCCTGCGGCCGTGCCGGAGCTCGTCAGCGCGATCCGCGCGCTGCCGCGCCTGGAACTGCGCGGCCTCATGTGCCTGCCGCCGCCCGAAACCGACTACCTGCGGCAACGATCGTGGCTCGCGCAGCTGCGCGTGCTGCGCGATTCGCTTGGCGGCAGCACAGTGCTGCCCGACCTCTCCATGGGCATGAGTGCGGATCTGGAGGCCGCGGTAGCCGAAGGATCCACGCTCGTGCGCGTCGGCACCGCGCTGTTCGGCCCACGCGCAGCGGCTCCAAGTACAATGCACGCATGAGTTCCGATCGCATTGCCTTCATCGGCGGCGGCAACATGGGACGCGCGATGCTCGCGGCGCTGCGCCGTCGCGGCGCGCCGGTCGAGACCCTGTGCGTTGCCGACCCGCATGGCCCGACCCGGGAAACCCTCATGCGGGAACTGGGCATCGTCGCTTTCGACGACAACATCGCGGCCGCCGAGGCCGCCTCCGTCGTCGTGCTCGCGGTGAAGCCGCAGGACATGCCGCGGGTCGTCGCCGGATTGCGCGAAACGCTGCAGCGAACCAGGCCTGCCCTGATCTCCATCGCAGCGGGGCTGCGCTGCGCCGATCTCGACGCCTGGAGCGGCGGCGGACTGGCGATCATCCGCGCGATGCCGAACCGGCCGGCACTGGTGGGCGCGGGTGCGACAGCGATGTTCGCATCCGCACTGGCGACCGCAGCGACGCGCAGCGCCGCCGAGCGTGTATTCGAACCGAGCGGCCTGTGCGTCTGGCTCGACGACGAATCGCAACTGGATGCCGTTACCGCGCTGTCCGGCAGCGGCCCCGCCTACTTCTTCCTGCTCGCCGAGGCGATGGCTGATGCGGGGGTCGAACTCGGCCTGTCGCGCGACACTGCGCGCCGTCTGGCGGTCGCGACCCTGCATGGTGCCGGGCTCATGGCAGCTGCCGCGCTCGCGCCCGCCGAGACTGAAGGCAACCCGGCACTCTGGTCGATGCCGCGCATGCGCGCGGAAGTGACGTCAAAGGGCGGCACAACCGAGGCGGCTGTCGGCAAGCTCGAGGCAGGGGACCTGCGCGGCCTGATGCGCGCGGCCATGCGCGCGGCCACCGAGCGCGGTCGAGAACTGGCGGCCCAGGCGGCCGCGTCACGCTAACGGAGCGGCTTCATGCAGCAAGTGCTGAGTTTCCTCGTCGACACGTTCTTTTCGCTGCTGTTCCTGGTGTTCCTGCTGCGCCTGCTGCTGCAGTGGGCACGTGCCGACTTCCGCAATCCGCTGACGCAGGCCATCGTCAAGCTGTCGAACTGGCTGATCATGCCGCTGCGGCGCGCGCTGCCACCGGTGGGGCGGGTCGATACCGCATCGGTGGTCGCGGTGCTGCTGATCGCCCTCGCGCGCGTTGCCGCCATGTCGCTGGTGCTCGGTGCAGGCGTGCCGGATGCGCTGACCTGGATCCAGCTCGCCGGTCGCGAAGTGATCGTCACGGTGCTGTGGGTGTATTTCTGGGCGATTTTCATCTACGCGTTGCTCGGCATGATCGCGCCCGGCACGCATTCGCCGATGATTTCAGTGCTGCAGTCGATCTGCGAACCGGTGCTGCGACCGATCCGACGCACCATCCCATCGGTCGCCGGCCTCGATCTGTCGCCGCTGTGGGCCGGCATCCTGATTCAGGTGCTTTTGATCCTTGTGCGCTGAAACGCCTGTTTTATCAGCCTTTCCGCACCATGTTCATGCAGTGCAAATGGCTCGCTGCGCGGCCCGACTGACGTCACGCAGCGACACAGCATCTCCGCGACCCTAGAAAACAAGGCACTTGCGCGCCGTCGTCGCATCGATAAAGTTCTTGCGCGGCCGCGTTCTTGTGTTATGTTGCGCGCCGATTCGCTCACATTAACGCGGTTTTTCCGCAGAAATTTCACTCCGAGGAGTAACGAGACATGGCGAAAAAAGCTGGCGCACCCACGAAGTCGGACATCCTGAATCACATTTCCAAGGAGACCGAACTGTCGCGCAAGCAGGTGGCCGGGGTTTTCGATTCGCTGAACGGCGTCATCCGCAAGAGCCTGCGCGGCAACGGCATCTTCACGATGCCCGGCCTGATGAAGCTCAAGGTCGTCAAGAAGCCGGCCACCAAGGCGCGTGAAGGCATCAACCCGTTCACCGGCGAGAAGCAGATGTTCAAGGCCAAGCCCGCCTCCAAGAAGGTGCGCGTGATGCCGCTGAAGGCCCTGAAGGCCATGGTGAACTGATCACCGCACTCGATCCCGCGATCCCTGCCAGCCTGGCAGGGTCGCAAGATCAAGAAGGCCCGCATCGCTGCGGGCCTTCTTTTTTGGCGGCGTCGATCCGGCCGGGCCGTGGCCTCAGCTTCCCTGGGCAGCCGGGGCGCCCTTGGCGCGCTGGTCCATCCGATCGCGGAACTCCTTGCGGCGCTCGGCGCGGCGCTGCTGCCGCTGTTCGCCGAGCTGTTGCGCCTTGACCCGCTGCTCCGGCGTCAGCACGGCCCAGACCTGCGCCCGCAGCTGCGCGGCATCGCTGACACCACTGGCCGCCAGCTCGCCGGCGGCACGGCTGACGCGCGCAACGACCGCCTGATAATCCTGATCGCCCGGCTGCGTCTTGCGCAGCAATTCGGCGTTCGCCCGCGCCTGCTCGCGCCGCTGCTGCATCGCCGGACGTGCCGACTCGAACAGGCCGCGGATGCTCTGCCGCTGCGCGTCGGTCAGCGCGAGTTCGCCCGCCATCCGCTCGAACATCCGCGGATGCATGCCGAGGCCGCCCATGCCGAGCTCGTCGCCGTGACCGCCGGCATGCGCCATCCGCGCGCCATCATGGCGTGGACCGGCGACACTCGTGCCCGCCGCAAGGACCAGCACGGTCGCGGCCGTGAGGGCGCTGGCAAGTCCCGCCGCGCGGGTCCATCGATTCGATTGCTTGGTTTGAGTCATCAACGTGCTCCAGTGTTTCGGTGATCCATGCTGGGGGATTCGACCGCGCGAAAGCAGCAAGTTTCCGCAAGCATCGTGCAAAGAATCGTCAAGATGGCCCGGCTCGAACCAGCCGGGATCGACAACGACCCGGCCCGGGCCGACCATGCATGACATGCCCACCGATCCCGCACCGCGCCTGCTGATGCTCGACGACGATCGCGAGCTGGCCGCCATGACGGGCGAGTTCCTGGGGCTCGAGGGCTTCGCGCTGCGAGTCGCGCATACGCCCGATGAGGCCGTGGAGTCGCTGGAGTCCGACACGCCCGACCTGTTGATCCTCGACGTGATGCTGCCGCAGCGCAGCGGCTTCGAGGTACTGCGGCGGCTGCGGCAGACGCATCCGCGCCTGCCGGTGCTGATGCTGACGGCGCGCGGTGATGCGATCGACCGCGTGCTCGGCCTCGAACTCGGCGCCGACGACTACCTGACCAAGCCGTTCGATCCCCGCGAGCTGGCGGCGCGCGTGCGCGCGATCCTGCGCCGCGCGCGTCCCGACAGCGACAACGGCAGCGCGCCGGAGGCGCAACCCCTCGCCATCGGCTCGCTGCACATCGACGCGACACGCCGCCGGATACACGCCGGCGGCGGTGCTGCCGACCTGACCGGCGCGGAACTGCGGGTGCTGCAGCGGCTCGCCCGCGATGCGGGGCGCGTGGTCTCGCGCGCGACCCTGACCGAGGCCGCGCTGGGGCGCAAGCTCGCACCCTACGATCGCAGCATCGATACCCACGTCAGCAACCTGCGCCGCAAGCTGGCCGACTGCGGCGCCGCCGATGTCGAGATCCGCGCGCTGCGCGGCGCCGGCTACGAGCTCGTCGCCACCGGCGGAGCAGCGCCATGAACCGCCTGTCCTTGCGCATCTTCGCGGCGCTGTTCGTCGCGCTGCTGCTGATCGCGGCAGGCGCGGTCCTGATCACCGGCTGGGTCATCGCCGAGCGGCGCGACTCGCGCCCCGGCGCCATGATGGAGCTGGTTGAGAGCTCCCGCGCAGCGGCGGCGCAAGGCGACCGCGCGGCGCTGCAGGAGTGGCTGCGCGGCCGGGACTCGCGCTGGTTCGGCCGCCGCGTCTACCTCGTCGACATGAGCGGCCGCGAACTGCTCGATCGCGAGCTGCCGCTGCCGCCGCGGATGGCGCAGTCCCGGCGCTGGCCCGAGCTCATCGATGCCAACGGTGAACGCTACCGCCTGCTGCTGGCGCCGCGGCGGCCGCCGCTGCTCGGCGTGTTGTCGACACCTCAGGCGCAGCTGCCGCTGGTGCTGTTCACGCTGCTGGTCATGGCGGGTGTCAGTGCGCTGCTCGCGCGCTCGCTGACGCGGCCGATCGCCGACCTGCAGCGCGCCGCGCAGGCGCTCGCCGCCGGCGACCTGCAGACCCAGGTGTCGGCCGCGACGCGGTCCCGGCGCGACGAACTCGGCCGGCTCGGTGCGGCGTTCGACTCGATGGCGCAAGACCTGCGCGCGCTGGTCGATGAGCGCGAACGCCTGCTGCGCGATGTCTCGCACGAACTGCGCTCGCCGCTGGCGCGCATGCGGCTGGCGATCGGGCTCGCGCAGCGCCCCGATGCTGATCTGCACGCCCAGCTCGAGCGGCTCGAAACCGAGATCGGCCGCCTCGATCGCCTGATCGGCGCACTGCTCGACGTGTCGCGCCTCGAGACCGGTGCGACGTCGCTGCGGCGCGAGCAGGTTGATCTGGCCGCGCTGCTGGACGGGCTGCTCGACGATGCGCGGTTCGAAGCGAGTGCGCGCGACTGCCGCATCGATTGCGACAGCCCCGATGCGCTGCTCGTCGAGGCCGACCCGCACTGGCTCGCCGCCGCGATCGAAAACGTGCTGCGGAACGCGCTGCGGTATGCGCCGGCGGGCAGCACGATCGACGTTGGTCTCGCCAGTGACGCCGGCCATCCGCGCATCGAGATCCGCGATCACGGCCCGGGCGTACCCGAAGCCGCACTGAGCCGCATTTTCGAGCCGTTCTACCGGGTCGACGCGCCACGTCCGGCGGGCGATGCCGGCACTGGCCTCGGCCTCGCGATCGCAGCGCGGGTCGTGCGCGCGCATGGCGGCACGATCGCCGCCAGCAATGCAGCGCCCGGCTTGCGGGTCACGCTGCGTCTTTGAGAAATCCGCCGACGACGTCGCGCAGTTCGTTGAGGCGGCCGTGAAAGAAATGCTCGGCGCCCGCCAGAACGGCCAGCTCGGGCGTCGGTTGTTGCTGTGCCGCCCACTGCTGCACAGCCGCCGCATCGACCAGTTCGTCCTGGTCGCCCTGCACGATCAACCATGGGCAGGTTGGTGTCGGGATGCCGGAGAAATCACAGCGACCGACCGGCGGCGCCACCGTCACGAGGCGCGCCGCTGCGGCACGCGGGGCCGCGCGCAGTGCGACCCAGGCGCCAAACGAAAAGCCTGCGAGCCACAGCGCTGCCCCCGGCCAGAGCGCGCGGCCCTGCTCGATGACCGCCAGCGCATCGTCGGTTTCGCCACGACCGTCATCGTACTGACCCGCCGACGCCCCGACACCGCGGAAGTTGAACCGCAGCGTCGGCACGCCGAGTTCATGGCAACTGCGTGCCAGCATGTGCACGACCTTGTTGGTCATCGTGCCGCCGAACAGCGGGTGCGGATGGCAGATCACGCCGAAGGCGCGCGGCGCCTGCGCGGACGCTGGCACTTCGCGCAGCGCCTCGAGCTGCCCGACCGGGCCGGGGATCTCGAGACGCTCGGGGTTCGGCGGCTGGAAGCTCAAGGCGCCTTGTGGACCACGCCATCCTTGATGACGAGGTTGACGCGTTCCATGACGGTGATATCGGCAAGCGGGTCGCCCGGCACGCCGACCAGGTCAGCGATCTTGCCGACCTGCACGCTGCCGAGCCGGTCATCGATCTCGAGGAAGCGGGCCGTCGCGGAAGTCGCCGACTGGATCGCTGCCATCGGCGGCATGCCGGCCTCGACCATGTAGCGGAACTCACGACCATTGTCGCCGTGCGCGGAAACACCGGTGTCGGTCCCGAACAGGATGGGCACGCCGGCGCGCCAGGCCTTCGCGAACGTGCTCTGGATCTGCGGCCCCACCGACGCTGCTTTGGGCCGCACGATCTCCGGGAAGAAACCCGCTTCCTTCGAGCGGTCGAACACCCATCGCCCGGCAGAAATCGTCGGCACGTAGAACGTGCCCTTCTGCTTCATCAGGGCCATCGTCTCGTCGTCCATGAAGGTGCCGTGCTCGATCGTGTCGACGCCGGCACGCACCGCGCGCTTCATGCCCTCGGCGCCATGCGCGTGTGCGGCGACCTTGAAACCGTAATCGCGCGCGGTGGCAACGACGGCGCGGATCTCCTCCTCGGTGAACTGCGGGTTCAGGCCGCTCTTGGCGATCGACAGCACACCGCCGGTCGCGGTGATCTTGATGGTGTCGGAGCCTTCCTTGTAGCGCTGGCGCACCGCCTCGACCGCGTCCCAGGGCCCATCGACAACGCCCTCGGTCGGGCTGACGCGCCCGCCCAGATGCGCCGCCCAGCCGTTGGTCGGATCGGCGTGGCCACCGGTGGTGGCGATCGACTTGCCCGACGCGAAGATGCGTGGCCCCGGCAGCTTGCCCGCGTTGATCGCGTTGCGCAGCGCGATCGACGCGCGGAAGGAATCGCCGAGGTCGCGCACCGTCGTGAAGCCGGCGAGCAGCGTGCGCTGCGCGTACATCGCGCCGTCCAGCGCGACATCGGTGCCATCCTTCTTGAAGCGGTCGAGTTCGGAGGTGCGCGAGTACTCGCTGGTCAGGTGGACGTGCATGTCCATCAGCCCGGGAAGCAGCGTGCCGCCGCGCAGGTCGATCAGCGTGTCGCCGGGTCCCGGCGCGCGATAACCCGCCTCGATGGCGGTGATGCGCCCGCCATCGACGACGACGGTGCGTTCGGTCAGCGCCCGGTCGGAGATGCCGTCGATGACGCGCCCGGCGTGGATCAGCGTCGCCGCGTCGAGCTGCCCGGCGATGCAGACTGCTGCGGCGCCCGACAGCCACGCGGCAACGCGGCGCATCACCGGATGCCCACCAGCTCGACGTCGAACACCAGCGTGGCGCCGCCGGGAATGACGCCGCCGGCGCCGCGCGCGCCATAGCCGAGCTCAGGCGGGATCACGAGCCGCCGCTGGCCGCCGACCTTCATGCCGGCCACGCCGAGATCCCAGCCCTTGATGACTTCGCCGCCGCCGACGCGGAACTCGAATGTGGAGCCGTGATCGCGCGAGCTGTCGAACTTGCGACCCTTGTTGTCGGGGGCGCCTTCCTGGTACAGCCAGCCGGTGTAGTGGACGCTGGCGCGCTGGCCAGACTGCACTTCGGGGCCGGAACCGGGCGCGAGATCGGTGGACTGCAACTGCGCGGCAGCGTTCATCGTGGCGGAATCCTGTGTGAGTGACGAAGTGCCGGCTGAGCCATCGTCACGCGTGCGTGAACCCGGACCGCAGCCGACGCACAGCAGTGCGACGAGCAGTCCGGGCAGCAACACGGCGGGACGCAGGAACTCAACCGGCATCCGTCAATTATGGCACGCAGCGCGCCGCGCGGCAGGCCCGGCCCGGCCCGCCTCAGTGCATCAGCTCGCCGAGCAGGCGGTTCAGGCGCCGCAGGAACTCGCCCGGATTGGCGATCTGGCCCGACTCGGCGAGCTTCGCCTGGTCGAACACCAGCAGCGCGAGCTCGCCGGCGCGCGTGGCATCGGCCTCGGCTTCGAAGCGTCGCACCAGCGGATGAGTGACGTTCAGTTCCAGCGTTGGCTTGCCTTCGGGCGCCTGCTGGCCCGCGGCCGCGTAGACGCGCCGCATCTGCGCACCGAGATCGTGATCGCCGATCACGAGGCAGGCCGGTGAATCGGCGAGGCGTGTGCTGATGCGCACGTCCTCGACCCGTTCGCCGAGTGCTTCCTTGAAGCGCTTCAGCAGGGCCTCGCTCTCCTTGTTCGCGGCGTCGACCTTGTCCTTCTCGGCCGCGTCGGCCAGGTCGCCGAGCTCCAGGTCGCCGCGCGCGACATCCTTGAACCGCTTGCCGTCGAACTCGGTCAGGTAGCCCATGACCCATTCATCGATGCGGTCGGACAGCAGCAGCACCTCGACGCCCTTGGCACGCAGCGTCTCGATGTAGGGGCTGCCGCGCGCGGCCAGCGGCGTCTCGGCGATCACGAAGTAGATCTTCTCCTGCCCCGGCTTCATGCGCGCGACGTAATCGGCCAGCGCAACCTTCTGCTCGTCGCTGTCTTCATGCGTGCTCGCGAAGCGCAGCAGCGGCAGCAGCTTGTCGCGGTTCGCGGCATCCTCGGCCAGGCCCTCCTTGAGAACCGCGCCGAATTCCTTCCAGAAGGCCGCGTACTTCCCGGATTCGTCCTTGGCAAACTTCGCGATCAGGTCGAGCGCGCGTTTGGTCAGCGCCGACTTCATCGCGTCGACGTCCGGGTCGCGCTGCAGCAGCTCGCGCGACACGTTCAGCGGCAGGTCGCTGGAATCGAGCACGCCCTTGACGAAGCGCAGGTACAGCGGCAGGAACTGGTCGGCGTCGTCCATGATGAAGACGCGCCGCACGTAGAGCTTCAGGCCGCGGGCCGCATCGCGCTGGTGCAGGTCGAATGGCGCCCGCGACGGCAGGTACAGCAGGCTCGTGTATTCGCGCTTGCCCTCGACCTTGTTGTGGCTCCAGGCCAGCGGCTCGGCGAAGTCGTGCGAGATGTGGCGGTAGAACTCCTTGTACTCGTCGTCCTTGACGTCACTGCGCGGCCGCGTCCACAGCGCCTGGCCCTGGTTCACCGCTTCCCAGTCGAGGTTCGCCTCGCCCTCCTTGCGCATCCGCACCGGGAAGGCGATGTGGTCGGAATAGCGGCGCACCAGCGAGCGCAGCCGCCAGCCGTCGGCGAACTCCTTCGCGTCGTCCTTCAGGTGCAGCACGATGCTGGTGCCGCGCTCGGCACGCTCGAGCGGCTCGACCGTGAACTCGCCGTCGGCTTTCGACCGCCAGCGCACGCCGGCCGTCGCCGGCTCGCCGGCCTTGCGCGTCAGTACCTCGACTTCATCGGCAACGATGAAGGCCGAATAGAAACCGACGCCGAACTGGCCGATCAGCTGCGAATCCTTCTGCTGGTCGCCCGACAGCTTGCGGAAGAACTCGGCGGTGCCGGATTTCGCGATCGTGCCCAGGTGCGCGATCGCATCCTCGCGATTCATGCCGATGCCGTTGTCGCGGATCGTGATCGTGCCTGCCTTGGAATCCGCCTCGATCCAGATGCCAAGCTCGGCGTCGCCCGCCATCAGGTCGGGGGTCGCCAGCGCCAGGAAGCGCAGCTTGTCGTTGGCGTCGGAGGAGTTGGAGATCAGCTCGCGCAGGAAGATCTCGCGATGGCTGTACAGCGAGTGGATCATGAGCTTCAGCAGCTCACTGACCTCAGCCTGGAAGCCATGCTTTTCAGCGGCGGGGGCGGAATCGGGGGCAGCGGTCGTCATCGGCACATCCTCGTCTTGGCCTGCGGACAGGCGCAGGGCGGACGGGAAGGTGGGGCCGGACGGCCGGAAATTCAAGCCTGCAGGCAGCAGGCCAGAGCCAGGGACTGCGTCAGCGCGGTCGGAACAGGCCGTGCCAGGCGTTGCCGAACATGTGCCGGACAATGCCCAGCGTGTCGTCGAGGTCGTCCCAGAGCAGCAGCATGCGTTCCATGACGGCGACTGTACCGACCGCTTGCGACACTACGCCGCGCAGCACGTCACAGCCCGGCAGCCGCAGCGACAGGTTTCCAGGCCGCTTGCGATCAATCGGCCCGCTGCGTAGTCTGGTGGTGGCGCATATGTTACGTATCGTCGTACTCAACCCCAAGGGCGGCTCCGGCAAGACGACCCTCGCGATGAACCTCGCGAGCTGGTATGCCGTGCGCGATCACAAGCCCGTGCTGATGGACCACGATGTCCAGGGGTCGTCGACTCGCTGGTTCCGCAAGCGCGGCCCGTCACTGCATCGCATCGATGGCATCGCCGCGCACGAACGCGACAGCCGCATGACGCGCACCTTCCGCCTGCGGATTCCGGCCGGCACGACGCGGGTGATCGTCGACACGCCCGCGGCGATCCCGACCCAGGAACTGATCGACTACACGCGCGACGCCGACAGGATCATCGTGCCGGTGCTGCCGTCGGACATCGACGTGCACGCCTGCACGCGCATCATTTCGGACCTGCTGCTGGTCGCGAAGATCAAGCGCAACGAGAACCGGATTGGCGTGGTCGCGAACCGTGTGCGCCGCAATACGCTGGTGTATCAGTCACTGCAGCGGTTTCTCGCCACGCTGAACGTGCCGGTGGTCGCGACCCTGCGGGACTCGCAGAACTACATCCGCAGCGCCGAACTCGGCATCGGCATCCACGAGATGCGCCCCTACCTGGTCGCGGACGACCTCGCGCAGTGGCAACCGCTGATGGACTGGATCGAAGGCGCGGCCGGCGTCATGGCGACGCAGGGCAGCGAGACAGAACGCACGACGCCGCTCGAGACACCCGCAGCCGGAACACCAGTAGCCGCATCCGCGCGGCCCTGACCCGACTCAGCGCGGGCGGCGATTTGCCGGATTGACCGGCTCGGACTTGGTCTCGGGCTCTTCCCAGGTGTCACGCACCCGGTCAGCCCAGTTCTTGTACGACGACCAGGTGTAGAGGTTCTTGGTGATGGCAGCGTGCCGGCCACGGGTGCGCTGCATCCGGTCCAGCCAGTTCGCGTACGGAGTGCCGGCCTGCGCAGCCACCGGCGACACAGCGGCAGGTTCGCGCGCGGCGCCTGCGGCAGCGGCGATCAGATCGTTGCGGAATCGGCCGGTCGTGCTCATGGGCTTGATCTCCTGTGGACCAAGCCTAGGGCGCGCCTGCAGCGCATACCGGTACTGGCTCACAGTGAACCGGCAACAGGCGGCGGACCTCGGGATTATGCGAAGAGCCGCTCGCTAACTGCGCCCATATGTCAGGCGACGATGCGATAGCACGGCGTGTAGACGCTGCCCGGCAGCTTCATGCGCTGCTGCGCGACGAACGCCGACAGCAGTTCGTCGAGCATCCGCATGACATCGGGCTCGCCGACCAGCTCGAACGGACCGTGCCGCTCGATCGTCTGGACGCCGTGCTCCTTGACGTTGCCGGTCACGATGCCGGAGAACGCGCGCCGCAGGTCCGCGGCGAACTCGTGCACCGGCTGGTCGCGCTTCAGGCGCAGGCTGCGCATCGACTCGTGCGTGACCTCGAACGGCTGCTGGAAATCCGGACCGACGCGCAGCAGCCAGTTGAAGCCGTAGGAATCCGACTTCGCGCGGCGGAAATCGCGCACGTCCTCGAGTCCCCGCACCATGGTGCGGGCCACCTCCGGCGGATCGTCGATGATGATGCGCAGTCGCCGTGCGGCTTCGGGTCCCAGCGTGCCGGTCAGGAAGGCGCGGATCTGCTCGAAATAGGCGGCGCTGCGGCGCGGCCCCGTCAGCACGACCGGGAACGGCTGCCGCGCGTTCTGCGGATCGAGCAGGATGCCGAGCAGGTAGAAGATCTCTTCGGCCGTGCCCGCACCGCCAGGGAACACGACGATGCCATGCGCGAGCCGCACGAAGGCTTCGAGACGCTTCTCGATGTCCGGCATGATGACGAGCTGGTTGACGATCGGGTTCGGCGGCTCGGCAGCGATGATGCCGGGCTCGGTCAGGCCGATGTAGCGCCCGTTCGTGATCCGCTGCTTCGCATGGCCGATGGTCGCGCCCTTCATCGGGCCCTTCATCGCGCCGGGCCCGCAGCCGGTGCAGACATCGAGCCCGCGCAGCCCGAGTTCGTAGCCCACCTTCTTGGTGTATTCGTACTCTTCGCGGTTGATCGAGTGGCCGCCCCAGCAGACGACCAGGTTCGGGCGCTGCTTGTGATCGAGCAGCCGGGCATTGCGCAGGATGTGGAACACCGCATTCGTGATCGACTGCGGGTTCGCCAGATCGAAGCGGCCGCTTTCGACGATCTCGTTGGCGATGTAGACGACGTCGCGCAGCACCGCGAACAGCAGTTCCTTGATGCCGCGGATCATCTCGCCGTCGACGAAGGCCGTTGCAGGGGCGTTGCGGATCTCGAGCTTGACGCCCCAGGCATGGCGCAGGATGCGGATGTCGAAGTTGCTGTAGCGGTCGAGGATTTCCTTGGCGTTGTCGCTGTCGCTGCCGGAGTTCAGCACCGCGAGCGCGCACTGGCGGAACAGCGGGTACAGGCCACCCTGCCCGCTCGACAGCAGCTTCTCGATTTCTTCCTGCGACAGGATTTCGAGCGCGCCACGCGGGCCGACGCGCGCGTCTACGAGTTCGGGGACGACGATACTGGTTTCCATGCCTGCGCCTCCCGGCGCGTCGTTCTTATGGTTCGATTTCGATCGGAGTGTTGTTGGAGACGAACATCCAGATCTCGAGCATCTCGGCGTTCGAGACGGCGATGCAGCCGTCGGTCCAGTCCTGCGTGGCGTAATAGTCCGCGTTCTTGCGCGGCTCGTTCGGCAAACCGTGGATCATGATGGAGCCGCCAGGGGCCCAGCCATTGCGACGCGCGTTCGCGGCATCCCGCGAATTCGGATACGAGACCTGCATCGACAGGAAGAAATCGCTGCGCGGATTGCGGCGCTCGATCCGGTAGCGGCCCTCGGGCGTGCGGAAATCGCCGGAACGCTCTTTGTGTCCGACCGGGTTCAAACCCAGTGCGACCCGATAGGAGCGCAGCACCTCGCCGCGGCGCATGAGATACAGCCGTCGCTCGCTCTTGCGCACGACGATCAGGTCGGCCTGCGGCAGTGGCTCCTGCAGATCGGGCGGCGCAGCACTGCCGGACTCCGCGTAACGCCCGACCCCCGGCACCTGCGCATCGAGATAGGCATTGGCGGCCCGCAGCGGCGGCGGCGCAGTCGCGGCAGGCGCAGCCACGGGCGACGGCGCACCGGGCACCGCCGGGGCGGAATCCGCCAGCGCGAGCCCGGGCAGCAGCAGCACGACCGTCGCCAGCAGGCGACCCAGCGGAAACGAAAACATGGACGATTATAGACCTCGCGGCCAGACCCAGTGCCTAGACGAGCTTCACGCGAATGAGTTCCACTGCGCGCTGCAACGCCGCGGCAACGCGGGCGGTGTCCACGCCGCGCAGCAGCACGTGGCCGACCCCCTCGTAACCTGCGGGTTGCGTCACACCCGGGGTCGGCCAGTGGGCATCGACGATCAGGTCGCCGTACTCGCGCTGCAGCGCGTCCATGCCCTCGATCGCGCGCACCCGTCCCTGGCCGAGCCCGCGCAGGTAAGCGGCGCCAGCGGCGTAGCGACGCTCGGGCACATCGAAGCGCTCGTGGATCATCAAGCGCGCCCAGGCGCGGTAGAAGTCGTGCTCGTGGGCCAGCGACAGCAGCGTCGTGAACTGCGCGCCCGGTGGCCGCGCCGCGGCCTCGGACACGGCGACACTGCCATCGTCGCGCGCGAACCACTCGAGGTGCGCGAGTCCGGTGCGCAGACCCAGCGCCTGCAGCGCGCGCGGCGCGATGGCGTCGATGCGCTGGAACTCGGGCGCGTCCAGTTCGCGTGGCAGCAGCACGCACCACTGGATCCACGGGTTCTCGAGCACTGTCAGCGTCGATGGCGAGTACACCGAGATCGAGCGCCACAGCACCTCGCCATGCAGCAGCACCGCATCCCAGGAGTGCTCGCGCCCGCGCAGGAACTCCTCGAACAGCACGGGCTGCGGCGGATGCCGCTCGAGATAGCGCTCGAGCGTCGCGCTGCTGTCGATCCGGAACGTGTTGCGCGCCCCCGCGCCCGCCAGCGGCTTCGCGACCAGCGGCAATCCCACCGTCGAGGCGAACGCGCGTGCCGCCGCAGCGTCGCCGATCTGCGCATAGCGCGCGCACGGCACCCCGGCGGCTGTGAAGGCATCCTTCATCTGGCGCTTGTCGCGGCAGCGGCGCGCTGCCAGCGGATCGAGCCCGGGCAGGCCCAGCTGCGCGGCGGCGTGCGCCAGCGGCTCCTGCAGTTGTTCCAGCGAAGCGATCAGCCGCTGCACCGGGCCGAAACGCCGCCCGAGCTCGAGCACGGCAGCGACGATCTGGTTGGCATCGAGCCCGTCGTCGATGCGCCAGTGCCCGACCAGCCGACTCCGCAGCCCGGGCGGCAGGCTGTCGAGCGGATCCTGGCTGACGATCGACAGCCGCACGCCGTCGAGGTCGGCCGCCGCAGCCACGAAGCGCAGCGTTGCCGCCATGAAGAACGGCGCCACGAACACGACGTGCAGCGGGACTGGGCTCATCGACGGACGCTGTATGACAGTCGGGCCGCTACTGTAATCCGGGCATGGCGACGCCCACCCCATCCCTGCGATTCCCGCGACCGCACGCGCTGCCGGCCCTGCTGCTGGCGCTCGCCGCGCTGACCGGGTGCGCCGCGCTGCCGGCGAACGACATCCGCGAACAGCTCGATGAAGCCTCCGGCACGACGCTGACACGGCTGGATGCGCCGGTCGAACTGACGACGACGACGCCGCGGGGTGCCATCGCAGACCCGTTCGCCTATGTCGCCGCCTTCGAAACGAACCGCATGGGCAAGCGCGAGCGCTGGCTGTGGATTGCCGTGCCCGACGAGCGTGGCGACGCGCGACTGCCCGAGCTGAGCGTCGCGGGCCGCGAGCTCACGCTCGGCAGCCCGGTGACCAGCAGCAGCGCGGGGCTGCTCGCGGCGCCCTATCCGAAACCTGCGCCATGGTCGGCCGAGCATCTGTTCCGGCTCGACGCTGCGGCCCTCGCAGCGCTCGCGAGCGGGGCGGAGTGGCGGCTGCGTGTGCCGCGGCGCGATGCCGCAGCACTCGAGTTCGCGGGGCGGCCCGAGCCCGCCGACCTGCTGCGACGCTTCGCCGAGCGCACCGGCGCGGACCTCGCGCCGCCGGTCGCGCCCTAGGGCGTCAGTCGCGTCCACCCGCCAGTGATGCCGGCGCGTGCGCGCCGTGCACCATGCGCTGACTGCCCTCGCTGGCCAGCAGCGACCCCGGATACCCCGTCTCGATTCGACCGGCCGCATCGAGCGCATCGCGCGCCGTCGCATCGAGCTCGAAATCCTGCGCCCCCAGCAACTCGCGCAGCTGCGCGGCACTGCGCGCCCCGACGATGGGGATCGCCGCGCAGGGGCGTTCGAGCAGCCAGCGGATCGCGACCTGCGCCGCACTGCGGCCGAGGCGCTGCGCCTGCACCGCGACCGCGTCGGCGATCGCCAGGTTGCGCTCGCTCAGGAAGGCCTTGCCCCAGGATGTCGTGGTCAACCGGCCCGGTTGCGCAGCGCGCTGCACCGGATCGCGACTGTACTTGCCGCTCAGCACGCCACCCGCCAGCGGGCTCCAGGCAGTGACGGCGAGGCCGAGCGCCTGCGCACAGGGAATCAGTTCGCGCTCGACGTTGCGCTCGACCAGGCTGTAGTGCAGCTGCAGTGCGACGAAGCGCGTCCAGCCGCGCAGCTCCGCCATGGTCTGCGCGCGCGCGACGACCCAGGCCGGCACGTTCGAGAAACCCGTGTAGAGGATCTTGCCCGCGCGCACGGCGTCGTCGAGCGCGCGCAGCACTTCGTCGAGCGGAGTCTGCTGGTCCCAGGCATGCACCCAGTACAGGTCGAGGTAGTCGGTGCGCAGCCGCCGCAGCGTCGCATCGAGCGCCTGGGTCAGGTTCTTGCGCGAGTTGCCGCCGCCGTTCGGATCGGCCGGATCGGTGCTCATCGTGAACTTGCTGGCGACCACGAGCCGCGCCCGCAGCGGCGCGATGAACTCGGCGAGAAACCGCTCGCTGCTGCCCTGGGTGTACATGTTCGCCGTGTCGATGAAGTTGCCGCCCGCGTCGACGAACGCGGCGAACATCCGCCGAGATTCATCGAGGTCGGCGCCGAAGCCGTGCTCCTCGCCGAAAGTCATCGTGCCGAGGCACAGCTCCGACACCCGAACTCCAGATCGCCCCAACCATCGATAACGCATGCGTCCCCCTGCCTGCAGCCCGTCCAACAGCGCCGGCCGTATCGTAGTCGAGCCGGACCCCGGCATGTGCTTGCCGACGCGCGACGAACCCGTGACGATGGGCAGCTGGGTTACCGGAGTCTGCTGCATGCTGCTGTCCACTCGCGAGATCTACCGCGGCCGGGTCGTGCGCCTGACCGTCGACGACGTCGAACTGCCGAACGGGCACCGGCTGCCGCTCGAAATCGTCCACCATCCGGGTGGCGCTGCCGTGGTCGCGATCGATGCGCAGCGCCGCGTCTGCCTGCTGCGGCAATGGCGCCATGCCGCGGGCGGCTGGGTCTGGGAGTTGCCCGCCGGCAAGCTGGAGCCCGATGAACCCCCGCATGTGACGGCGCGCCGCGAGCTCGCCGAAGAAGCGCGCGTGCAGGCCGAGCGCTGGCACGACCTCGGCCGCTACCTGAGTTCGCCGGGCGTGTTCACCGAACGCATTCATCTGTATCTGGCCACCGGCCTGTCGCCCGCCGCCGGCGCGCAGGAAGACGGCGAGGTCTTCGAAGTACACTGGGTGCCGCTCGATGCAGCCCTGCAGCGGGTCGACAGCGGCGAGATCGACGACGGCAAGACGGGTTTCGGCCTGCTGAAGGCGGCGCGTTATGTCGCCTCTGGTGAACTGTGACGTCGATCACATGTCGCCGTGGCACCACACCCTAACCTGCTGCATCGTGGGAAATAGTGTCCCGCCACGGGGCGCATGGCGAACGATTCAGACAAACCCGATCGAGCGCGACTGCTGGACAGCGGACCTTCCTCCGTGGAGTTCCCGCGGCGCCGCCTTGGGCGCATCGTTCACGATGAGCGCGGCCAGGCTTCGGTCGAATGGGAACGACTCGAAGGCGCCGAGGCGCGCGCGCCGCGTGTCGCACTCAGCATCGTCGACGATCCCTCGCCGACGGCACGCTCGCTGCGGCTCAGTTCGATGGCCGGTGGCGTCAATCCTTACGACCGTGGTGTCGAGAGCCGCGTCACGGCGGGTGATGGCAAGCCGCGCAAGCCGTCGGACCTGCGCAAGCTCGATGCCTGGATCAAGCAGCGGCGCGCGGTCGAGGCGCTGCGCAAAGACAACGACGACTAGGCTCGTCAGGCTGCCGCGGCCGCGCGCGCCAGCTTGCGCGCCTCCGGCAACCGATACCAACGCCTGAGTTCCGCGCTCAGCTCCACAGACCAGCCGCCGCCCCCGCCCGCATCGCGACGCAGCCTGCGCTCCAGCGCGCGGCAGTAGCGCGCGGCATGCTCGCTCGCGCGCCGGTACAACGCCTCGCGACCGGCGGCCAGCGCCGGGGCGATCCGACACCGCGTGAACAGCAGGTCGTGCAGTCCAGCCGGAAACCGCCCCGGACACTGCTCCGACAGCAGCGCGAAGGTCGCCACGTACTTGTCGACCTCGGCTTGCAGTTCAAGCGCGAGCAGCGACACGTCGCGATCGTGCTGTGCATGCCAGGCGACACAGACGAAATGGCTGACGCCCTCGAGGACGGTCAGGTAGTCGGCAACGTTGCCGGCATGCAGCGCGCGGGTCGGATCACTGTGCTCGAGTCGCTGCAGAACCTGTGCGTCCAGATACAGCGCGACGCCGCAGGCCGCATCGCCGGCCCCGGTTTCGACCAGCAGCTGCTCGCCGGACTCGGTCGGGCGCGCACCCGCGGGCAGCAGCCCGGGGTCGGTGACGATGAACTCGCGCACGTCATCGCCGATCTCGAGGTCATAGGTGCTGGCGATCCGCTCCTGCAGCCGTTGCAACAGCATCGCGCGGCCCGTCAGTGCGCGCGACGCCCGACCGGCGCCGGCGTCACGCCCAGCGTGCCGAGCAGGCGATGCGCGCGCGGGCTGCCAGTCTTGAGCCAGATCTCGTACAACCGCAATGTGTCGGCCTCGCTGTAGCGATAACCCGCATCGCTGACCTCGCCGAGCGCATCGACCAGCGGCTGGAACTTGCAGGACAACTCGTCGAACACGGCGGCGAGCGCCGGCCGTCGCCCCCGCCCCAGCGTGTCGGCCAGCGTCGCGTAGGCGCGCCCACCCATGGCGATGTGATAGTCGACGTCGACCAGGCGCCGCGCAAAGCTGCGCGCGAAGCAGCCGGCAAAGAACAGCGACAGGTCGCCCAGCCGCTGCAGCAGCTGGCAACGCTGTTGCGGCGTGGCGGCCTCGAGCGCGTCCGCGAGGCGCAGCGCCAGCGGCCGCGGCGCCCGGCCCGGCGCATCGCCCGCGTGCAGTTCGTCAGCGCGCGCGAACAGCGTCAACAGATTGACCACGTACTGCTCGGTCTGTGTTTCCACCGCGACCTGCTGGTGACCGAGCGCCGCCTGCAGCGCGTCGCGAAAGTACTCGCGCAGGCTCGCCACCGCGAGCACGCGCTGGCCGGAACCACCGTCATTGCCGGAATCCTGATCGTGCATGCGACCTGCCTCCGTGTGCACAGTTGAACCCCGGACCGCGCACGCACGCCGTGACGCAGCCCGCGAAAAATGTCGCGCACTGCGCCGGCGTTTTCACGCACCCGCCGCCGTCGCGTCCATTTCTTCTGGCAGCGGAATGGCTAGACTGCTGACATCAGCGAATGGGGAACTGGATCATGAACGCGGGCCTTCAGGATTTTGCCGGTCGGACGATCGTCGTCACGGGCGCGAGCCGCGGCCTGGGCCTCGCCTGTGCGGAGGCGTTCGCGCAGCGCGGCGGCGAACTCGTGCTGGTCAGTCGCGGCGCCGCCGAACTCGAAGCCGCGGCAGCCAGGCTGCGCGCCGCCGGTGCGCAGGCGCGCGCCCTGCCCTGCGACGTCACCGATGCCGCCGCCGTCGCGCGACTGTTCGACAGCCTCGAGCGCTGCGATGTGCTGATCAACAACGCCGGCGGCAACCAGCCGCAGCCGTTCGTCGACGTCTCGCTGGAAACCCTCGACCGGCTGCTGGCGCTGAACGTCCGCTCGATGTTCGTGACGGCCCAGGCAGCGGCGCGGCGCATGCTGGCGCAGCGCAGCGGCGTGATCCTGCACATGTCGTCGCAGATGGGGCATGTCGGCGCGCCCAACCGCACGGTGTACTGCATGACGAAGCACGCCATCGAGGGCCTGACCAAGGCCATGGCGGTCGAACTCGCGCCGCACGGCATCCGGGTCAACAGCCTGGCGCCGACCTATATCGAAACGCCGCTGACGCAGCCGTTCTTCGCCGACGCGAAGTTTCGCGCCGACACGCTGCAGCGGATTCCACTCGGCCGGATCGGCCAGGTCGAAGAGGTCGCGGCTGCAGCGGTGTTCCTCGCCTCGACCGGCGCCAGCCTGATCACCGGCACCAGCCTCGTCATCGACGGCGGCTACACCGCGCAATAGGCGCGCGGCATGACGGCGTGGCGCGCGTGTAGAGTTGCGGCATGACTGCACTGATCACCGCGATGCGCTCGATCACCGTCGGCGTGTCGAACCTCGATACCGCGCTCGAACTGTTCCATGGCGTCATGGGCCTCGCGCTCGAATGGCGCCGGCCGCTGTCTGCAGCGCAGGCGCAGGCCTGGAGCCTGCCTGCTGCAGTCAGCGGTGAATGGGCGGAGCTGTCCTGCCATGGTTATCCGATCGGCCGGCTGCGGCTGCTCGCGCTCGCGCCGACGCCACGCGAGACGGTGCGGCGCGACACGCAGATCGGCGGCCCCGATTCGCCACTGGACATCGGCCCCAAGGCCATCGACTTCTACGTGCGCAGCCCCGCCGAGACCGCGTGGCGCCAGCTCGTCGCCGCCGGTTGCATCGCGCGCTCGCCGCCCGTGCGCCACGTGATCGGGCCGGTCGAGAGCGAGGAGGCCGTGCTGTTCGGCCCGGATGGGGTGCCGCTGCTGATCATGGTTGGCCATCGCCACCCGGCGTCGCAGATGCGCCCCGGCGCGCCGCATGGTGACTACAGCGAAGTGCCGACCATCTCCGTGGTCGCCGGCGACCTCGAGCGCACGCGCCGCTTCTACGGCGATCTGCTCGGGCTGACAGCCGCACAGGATGACGAAACACCGGCCGAGTTCCGCGACAAGGTCAACCAGCTGGTCGGCATTCCGGCAGGCTCGCGCGTGCGTTTCCTGCTGTACCAGGATCCGGCCGAGCCCAGCGGCAAGATCCTGCTGGTGCATTTCGGCGGCGCCTCGCAGCGCCGGTTGAGCGGTCGCATGCACCCCTCGCGCCTCGGTGTCGCGCTGTACACGCATGGCTGCCGCGATCTCGACGCGCTTGCCGCACGCGTGCAGCGCGACGGCGGCGCAGCAGGCGCAAGCCTCGTCGACGGCCCGCGCGCGGCAGACGGCCGACGGATCCTGCTGGTGCGCGGCCCGAACGAAGAGCTGTTCGAGTTCGAAGCGGACTGAACGCGACCGCTACTGCGCCAGCAGCCGCTCGGCAAGCTCGCGCAGGTCGCGCACCGCCGCGGTCGCCGGCAGATGTTCGGCAGGCCATTCGCGCGCCGCGCGATTGATCCACACCGTGTGCATGCCGGCGCTGCGCGCGCCATGCACGTCGGCGTGCGGATCGTCGCCGACATAGGCGATCTCGTCCGCGCGCAGGCCGAGCGCCTGCGCCACGGCAGCAAACGCGCGCGGATCCGGCTTCGCGGCACCGACCGAGATCGCATTCAGCGTCACGGCGAAGTGCGGCGCGAGGCCGATGCGCGCGAGGTCCGCGTTGCCGTTGGAGAAGGTTGCGAGCCGGTAGCGAGCGCCGAGCCGCCGCAGCGCCGGCAGGACGTCATCGAACAGCTCGACGCGATTGCGGTGCGTCATGAACACCTCGAACGCCTCTTCACCGACGCGCGCGGGCAGGCCGGCCGCGAGCGCCAGTCGCCGCATCGATTCGGTCCGCAGCCAGGTCAGGTCGTGGGCGCGCTCGGGCGTCGCCCGCGCGAGTTCGAGCCGCGCCGCCATGCGCACCGACGGCGGATGGCTCGCGCCGAATTGCGGATGCTGCTGTTCGAGATGCGTCGACACGGCCGCCTCGGCGCGCGCCAGCACGCTGTGCACGTCCCACAGCGTGTCATCCAGATCGAAGCAGATCGCGCGCAGGTCGCGCATGGCAGGCGGACTCCCGGGCGCGGCAGCGCCCCACCGGGCGACAGGCCCGGATCAGCCGCGCACGCTACAATCGTCGGCATCGCAGTTCAACCGGAGCCTCCCATGCGACGCCCCTTTTCGCGCAGTCTCGCGCTCGCCTGTCTCTGCGCCGCGCTGCTGGCAGCACCCGCGGCCGACGCCGCGACCCGCGCTTTCACACCCGATGACCTCGTGCGGCTCAAGCGACTGTCCGACCCGCAGGTGTCGCCCGACGGCCGCTGGGTCGCCTTCACGCTGCGCGAAACCGACATCGAAGCCAACCGCGGCCGCACTGACCTGTGGCTGATGCCGCTTGCTGCCGACACTCGCCAGGGCATCGTCGCGCGGCGGCTGACCCAGCATCCGGCCGGCGATTCGACGCCGCGCTGGGCACCGGACAGCCGCACGCTGTACTTCCTGTCGACACGCTCGGGCTCGTCGCAGGTCTGGCGCATCGCGCTCGACGGCGGCGAGGCGCAGCAGGTCACCGACTACCCTGTCGATGTCACGAGCCTGAAGGTGGCGCCGCGCGGCGATCGCCTCGCGCTCAGCATGGATGTGTTCCCGGACTGCGCCGACCTCAAGTGCAGCGCCGACCGACTCGCCGCCGCCGGCAAGGCCAAGCAGAGCGGCAAGCTCTACGACGAGCTGTTCGTGCGGCACTGGGATACCTGGCGTGATGGCACGCTGTCGCAACTGTTCACCGCCACCGTCGGCGCCGATGGCCGCGCTGGCCTGCCGGTCGGCATCTCGCGCGCGTTGCGCGCCAACGTGCCGTCCAAACCCTTTGGCGGCGACGAGGAATACAGCTTCAGTCCCGATGGCAGTCGTATCGTCTTCAGCGCCCGCATCGCCGATCGCACGGAAGCCTGGTCGACGAACTTCGATCTCTACGACATCGCGAGCGATGGCAGCGGCACGCCGCGCAACCTGACTGCCGACAACCCTGCCTGGGACACGCAACCCGTGTTCCTCGCCAACGGCGATCTCGCCTGGCTCGCGATGCGTCGGCCCGGCTTCGAGGCGGACCGCTTCGAGATCCGCATCCGCGAGGCCGCCAGCGGCCGCGTCCGCATGCTGA
The DNA here is from genome assembly GCA_044340335.1 of Steroidobacteraceae bacterium. Classification (GTDB taxonomy): domain Bacteria; phylum Pseudomonadota; class Gammaproteobacteria; order Steroidobacterales; family Steroidobacteraceae; genus UBA964. The sequence goes on along the minus strand of JBIITU010000005.1, from coordinate 4,153 downwards.
CCGAGACCTGGGATCGGTCGGTCGGCAAGCTCGGCGTCACGCATGACGGGCGCAGGTTGCTCGCAAGCGCCGACCAGCTCGGCCAGCACGCGCTGTTTTCGATCGACCCGGCGTCAGGCCGCCCGACCCAGCTCGTCGGCACCGGACAGGTGGCCGAGTACTCGGTCGCGCCCGAGGGAGTCGTCATCGCGCTGGCGTCGCTCGCCGCGCCGGCGGATCTCTACCTCGTCCGCGATGCGCGCACGCCGCCGCGCCGCTTGACCAACATCAACGCCGACATCCTCGAGCAGCGCGACATGGCGCAGTTCGAGCAGTACAGCTTCGCCGGCTGGAACGGCGCGACGGTCTACGGCTACGTCATGAAGCCCGCCGGCTTCGAGCCCGGTCGCAAGTATCCGATCGCATTCATCGTGCATGGCGGCCCGCAGGTCAGCTTCCAGAACCAGTGGAGCTTCCGCTGGAACGCGCAGGCGTTCGCCGGGCGCGGCTATGCCGTCGTGTTCATCGACTTCCATGGCTCACCCGGCTACGGCCAGGCGTTCACGGATTCGATCAGCCAGGACTGGGGCGGCAAGCCTTTCGTCGACCTGCAGAAGGGCCTGGACGCCGCGCTCGCGCGCTACGACTGGCTCGACGGCGAGCGCGCCTGCTCGCTCGGCGCGTCCTATGGCGGCTACATGCAGAACTGGATCGCCGGCCAGTGGCCGGAGCGCTTCCGCTGCATCGTCAACCACGCCGGCATCTTCGACATGCGCACGATGTACTACACGACCGAGGAACTCTGGTTCACCGAGTGGGAGAATGGCGGACCGTATTACCTCACGCCGCAGATCCACGAGCAGCACAATCCGGCAGCGCATGTGACCAGATGGCGCACGCCGATGCTGGTCACGCACGGCGCGCTGGATTACCGCGTGCCGTACTCGCAGAGCATCGCGACGTTCACGGCCCTGCAGCGCCAGGGCGTCAAGAGCCGGCTGCTGATGTTCCCGGACGAGAACCACTGGATCCTCAAGCCCGCCAACAGCCTGCAATGGCATAGCGTCGTGCTCGAATGGCTCGATGAGCACCTCAAGCCCGCTGCGCCGGGCGCAGCGGCTGCAGCGTCAGCGCCCGCGCGCTGACGCCCGCTTGCTGAGGCAGTCGCGGCCGACGCGGTCGTAGGGGTTGTAGCCGCCAAACTCGTCGTAGCCGGCGAGCGTGCGGCGGCCGATCCCGTCGACCGCGAGTTCACGCGTGTCGAGCGCGCGCAGCACGACGGTCGAGGTCTCGAGCGACGCGCCGGGCGACGCATGGATGCGCCAGGTCGCGTTGCCGCGATCATCGTGGACGACATAGCCGGTCGGCTGACCGGGCACCGCGAGCGTGCTGATCACGCGCAACGTGCGCGTGTCGGCAGCGGCGTTCGACTTCGGGGCAGTGTCGGACTTGTGCTTCGCAATGGTCATGTGTCACCTCAGGACCGGTAACGGCCCGGGTGCTGTCGCCTTGAAACGACGCAAAAGAAGCGTGATGGTCCGCACGCGAGTGGCAAACACGCAGCGGCAGTGGCTCACGTAATCCGCGGTGTTCAGGGCAAACCGCTGCCGGCGCGCGCGTAGCGCGCGCGGAACGTGACCGCGTTCGCATCGAGCTCGAACGGGAATGCGGCGCCGGCGCGCGCGCCCAACTGCACGCCGGGCACGCGCCAGTCGACTTCGATCACAGGACCCGGCAACACGTCGCCGGGCATCAGGCCCTTGAACAGATCGAGCGCGCGATGCGCGTCGCGCCAGCGCGCCGCGTCGGCGAAGCGCCAGATCCGCAGCAGCGCGCGACCGCGCTTGGCCGGACTCACCGCAAGCAGCTGCTGCGCGAGCTGATCGGCCGGATCCGCGGAATCGAAAACTTCAGCATCGCTGCTGCGCAGCTCGCGCGCGAGGAAGGCATCAGGCGCAGTCAGTGGCGCGTAGATCGGCAGTATCTCGAGCGCGGTGTCGGCGCCAAGATAGCGCCCTGGCAACCAGTCGCGCAGCGCGGCCAGCGCCGGCACGCGCCGCGCCGCCGCCGCGGCAGTGTCCGCACCGACCAGGCCGCCGGCGAGCCCGACACCCCACGCGGCCGCCCCGCCACGCAACAGCGCACGTCGGTCAATCATAGTTGGCCCGCCACTGGGCCTGATAGGTCATGCCCAGGTGCATCAGTCGCTGCAGCAGCTCGTCGTAGCCGATGCCTGCGGCGAGCGCCGACTGCGCGAAGTCCTCGCTGGCCGTGATGTTGGGGTTGGCGTTCGCCTCGAGCACGAACGCCTGCCCTGCAGCGTTGACGCGAAAGTCCATGCGCGCATAGCCCGACAGGCCGAGCGACCGATAGATGCGGCGCGCCATCCGGTCGAGCAGCGCCAGGGTCGCGGGCGGCAGGTCTGACGCCGCTTCGGTCGTGATGCCGTACTTCTGCTGGTAACGCCGGTCCCACTTCACCTTGCGCGTCGCGATGGTCGGCAGTGAACCGGGCATCGAGCCGAATTTCATCTCCCAGACCGGCAGCCGCGTCAGCCGCTCGTTGCCGATCATGCCGATGTACAGCTCGCGCCCCTCGATGTACTCCTCGACCAGCGCATCGCTCGCGAGCTGCTCGTGCACGAACTGCACGCGCTCGCGCAGGTGCCCTTCGTCGTGCACGACCGACGCGTGCGCGATGCCCAGCGACGCGTCTTCGGTCGTGGCCTTGACGAACAGCGGATAGCGCAGCTTGCGCGGCACGCGCAGCTTGATGCCCCGCCGCAGCACCGCAAACTGCGGCGTGGCGATGCGGTGGTACGACAGCAGCTGCTTCGACAGCGGCTTGTCGCGCGACAGCAGCAGGCCGCGCGGATTGCAGCCCGTGTATGGCTGCCGCAGCAGCTCGAGGAAGGCCACGACATGCTGGTCGTAGGTGACGATGCCGCCGAACTCTTCCAGCAGGTTGAACACGACATCGGGTTTCCACTCGGCGACGCTGGTGCGCAGCCCCGTGAGACTGTCGAGCACGCCAAGACACTGCACCTCGTGACCCATCGCGCGCAGCGTCGTGATGACATCGTATTCGGTGCGGAACTCGTCGATTTCCTGTGGTGAGAATCCGTCGAGGGACTCGGGTGGCACCAGGCTCGCGTGGACGACGACGAGCACTCGAAGCTTCTTCATAGCGAAATGGCCGGACTCCCGGTCGTGGAATAAAGGGAAATCATGCGCGCGAGCAGCCAGCGCGCGTTGCGCGTGGCGTCGCGCCGACTGCCACGCAGATACAGTTCCAGATGCTCGCTGCGCTCGATCGCGCGACGCAACATCTGGTACACGGTGTAGCGATCGACGCCGTTCTCACGCGCAACGGCACCGACCAGCGTCGGCTTGATTTCGCGCAGGAAGCTCGCGGCGCGCGGCGTGTCGCGGCGCGGCGCGCGCAGGCTGAACACCTTGCGCAGCAGATCATCGGTGATGCCGCGGCGCATCCGCACGCGCATTGCGTGGCGGCGCCGGTAGTGCTCGCCGAGCGTGCGGGTGTTCTGTTCGATCGGCTCGATGCGCGCCCGCGCCCGCACCTTCGGCGACTGGTGCCTGACTTCGCGCATGAACTCCTCGACCGTCTCGAGCTTGGCGAGCGCGGGCCAGTCGGCGTAGTCGCGCCGCCAGCGCGAGTTCGGCTGCAGCCACACGGCGAAAGTCTCGGCGAAGTCCTCGGTCGGATGCGCCTGCGCGTACCAGTCGCCGAGGTGATGCACATAGCGGCGGCTGCCCGGACGTGGCCGGTAGCGATCCGGGTACGGCAGCGACGCCGGTCCGAAGACCTCGCGCCAGCGCTTGCGGCGCCGCAATCGGTACGCGGTGTCGACTGCATGGCCCGCCTCATGCCGCAGGATGCGCATCAGCCAGTTGGCATTGCCGCCCTCGACCGTCTGCGCCATGCGCCGCTCGAGTTGCTCGAGCCGGGGATGCGCGAGAAAGAACGGGATCGCAATGCCCGGTATGCCATCGGGCGAGAACCACTCTTCCGAGATCCAGGCATGCGGCCGGAACGGGATGCCACGCCGCTCGAGTTCGCCGTACAGGCGGCGCAGTGCGCGCGGCACCGGCCCGCGGCGCAGGCTCAGGCCGAGGTCGCAGAACCGCGTCGCGAGCAGCTCCGCGTCGCTGAG
>JBIITU010000142.1:0-7691 GCA_044340335.1 Steroidobacteraceae bacterium | reverse complement strand
CCGTCAGCCTCGGGCTTGAAGCCCACGGAGACGCCGACCGGGCAATTCAGCAGCCCCGCATGCGCGCCCTCGGTGTGCAGGTGCGTCGAGAGAATGCCCGGCTCGTCCGCCGGCGTCAGCACGACAGCGCCGGCGCCGTCGCCGAACAGCACGGCGGTGTTGCGATCCGTCCAGTCGAGGATCCGCGACAGCGTCTCTGCACCGATGACGAGCGCGCACTTTGCTTCGCCGAGGCGCACGAACTTGTCGGCCACGGAAAGCGCGAAGATGAAACCACTGCAGGCCGCCTCGAGCCCGAGGGCGGGACAACCGCGGATGCCGAGTCGCGCCTGCAGCAGCGCGCCGCAGTTGGGGAACACGAGGTCGGGCGTCGTGGTGCCGAACACGATCAGGTCGACATCCTCGGGGCGCTTGCCGGCGGCCTCGAGCGCGCGCCGTGCAGCCTGTTCGGCGAGATCGACCGTCGTCTGCCCTTCGGCGGCGACATGGCGCCGCTCGATGCCGGTGCGATCCCGAATCCATTCGTCCGTGGTGTCGACCAGCTTCTCGAGCTCGGCATTGGTCACAACACGTTCTGGCAGATAGCTGCCCGTGCCGGCGATGCGTGAATACTTCAAGCGTGAACCTCTGTCAGCGATTGCGCGACGTGGCCGATGAGACCGCGTCGCACGGCCTGCGCGGCGAGAGCGATCGCCTGCGCGAAAGCGAGCGCATCGGCCCGGCCGTGGCTTTTTACCACGACCGCCGTGAGCCCGACCATGACTGCGCCATTGTAGCGACGCGGGTCCAGCGACTTGACCACCCGTCGCAGGACGGGCCTGGCGACCAGCGCGGCGAGTCGGCTGCCCATGCCTGCTTCGAACTCGGAGCGCAGCCGATGCGCGACCAGATCGGCGAGCCCCTCCATGGTCTTCAGCGCGACGTTGCCGGTGAAGCCATCGGTGACGATGACATCGAAGCCGCCGCCGAAGATGTCGTGCCCTTCAGCGAAGCCCAGGTAACGAAACGGCGCGCGGCCTCGATCCTCGCAGGCGCGAATCAGTGCGTGCGCTTCCTGCACCTGGTCGTGACCCTTGATTTCTTCGGTGCCGATATTGAGGAGACCCACGCGCGGCACTTCGATGCCGTGGACGTCGCGTGCGACGATGGCGCCCATCAGCGCGAACTGCAGCAACTGCAGCGGCGTGGCCCGCGTATTGGCGCCGAGATCCAGCAACTGGGTGAAGCCGTCGCGCCCCGGGATTGCCGACATGATCGGCGCGCGCTCGACCTGCGCCAGACACTTCAGGACGAAATGCGAAATGGCCGTCAGCGCGCCGGTGTTGCCGGAACTGATGGCGCCGGCAGCACGGCCCTCGTGCACGAGGTCGATCGCGATCCGCATCGACGAGTGCTTGCGACGCCGGATCGCATCGCGGGCCGACTCCTCCATGCCGACGACTTCAGCGGCCGGCACGATCTCGACGCGCGAGCGCAGGTCCGTGGCCGCGCCCTGCGCCGCGAGCGCGGTCTCGAGCAACGGGGTCAGCGCGTCAGGCTGGCCCACCAGCAGGATGCGCAGGGCCGGATCGGAGGCAAGCGCGAGCAGCGCGCCGGGCACGCATTGCTGCGGACCCGCGTCGCCGCTCATCGCATCGACGGACAGGGTAATCACGGACAGCGAGCGTCCGGAGTGCGCCCGGACGGGAGCGCCCGGGCGCCGTGGCGCGGTCGCGCTACTGCGCGGCCTCGTCCTCGACAGGCTTCTCGATCACGCGCTTGCCGCGATAGAAACCATCCGGCGTGATGCAGTGACGCAGGTGCGTCTCGCCTGACTGCGGATCGATCGACAGCGCAGGCTTCGACAGCCCATCGTGCGACCGGTGCATGCCGCGCTTCGACGGTGTCTTGCGGCTCTTTTGAACTGGCATGAATCTACTCCTTCACTTCCCGCGCTTGAGGAGCTCAGCGAGTTCCCCAAAAGGCTTCTGTACGACTTCCGGCGCGTCACCGTCAGATTCCGGCGGCGCACCCTGTTCTGCATCGACGGTCACATCGACCGCCTCGCACTGCGGATCGTCGCGCTCGTGCACCGGCACCAGCGGCAACGCCAGCAGCAATTCTTCCTCGACGAGTTCGCCGAGATCGACCTTGCGGCCTTCCACCCAGACCGGCTCCACATCGGCCGGCAGCCGATCGGCCTGTTCCATCGACTCGACCAGCCCGACCCGCGACTGGCCGCTCAGCGGCAGACGCAACGGCTGCAGGCAGCGCTGGCAAACCAGCGCTGCGATGGTCGTTGCCCGCACGTCGAGCAGCGGCGTCGACTCGAAACGGTCGAAGACAATCGTCGCCTCGACCTGCCCTTCCGCCGCCGCCAGCCCCGCCGCAAGGCGCGGCATGGCAGCCTGCTGCAGCGTGACCGAGCGCGTCTCGCCGTGCGCCGGCAGCCGATCGATGTCGAGCTCCAGGGATCGGGCGGGCGGCATGGGGCGCGTATAATAGGTGCGGCTCCCCGGCGAGTCAAAAATACCTGAGCTAACTCATTGTTTCTCCAGCCGCCCCGCCCCCTCTGGCTCGCCTCCACCTCGCGTTACCGCCGCACCCTGCTGGCCCGGCTGGGCGTGGCGTTCGAGGTCGCGGCGCCGTCCGTGGTCGAAACCCGCCTGCCGGGCGAGGCGCCCGCCGAGTTGGCGCGCCGGCTGGCCATGGCCAAGGCCCGCGCCGTGGCCGAGCAGCATCCGGACGCCCTGGTGATCGGCTCCGACCAGGTCTGCGCGCTGGGCGATACGGTGCTGGGCAAGCCCGGCGATGCTGCTGCGGCGCGGGCGCAACTCGCCGCCCAGTCAGGGCGAGTCGTCACGTTTCACACCGCCGTGGCTCTGGTCGGTATCGCGGCCGGCTGCTGGCGCCAGCACCTCGACGAAACGCGCTGCGTGTTCCGCGTGCTGGATGCCGCCGAGATCGCCGCCTACGTTGCTGCGGAATCGCCGCTCGACTGCGCCGGCAGCTTCAAGGTGGAAGGCCTCGGGATCGCGCTGTTCGAGCGGGTCGACAGCGCGGATCCTACCGCCCTCGTCGGCCTGCCCCTGATCTGGGTCGCACAGGCGCTGCGCGAGGCCCGCGGGACGCCCGCCGGCTGAGCTGGCTCAGGGCATCAATCGTACCGGACAGCTCGGGCGGCAACGGCGCGCTGACGCTGAACGGCGTGCCGCGATCCGGCCACGTGAATGACAGGCTCGATGCGTGCAGGAACATGCGCTTCAGGCCGAGCTTCTGCATGCGCGCATTGAAGTCTGCATCGCCGTACTTGCTGTCGCCGGCCACCGGATGACCGGCGTAGGCCGCATGGACGCGGATCTGGTGCGTGCGGCCGGTATCGATCGACACTTCCATCAGCGTGGCCAGCGTGCCGAAGAACTGCACCGGCGCGAACGCGCTGCTCGATGGCTTGCCTGAAGCATCGACCTTGACGGTGCGTTCGCCGCCGACCCGCAGGTCGGTGCGCAGCGGCGCATCGATACGCTTCTTGCCCAGCTGCCAATTGCCGGCGAGCAACGCCAGATAGCGCTTCTCGAAGTCATCACCCTCGCGCAGCGACGCATGCAGCATGCGTAGCACCGACGTCTTGCGGGCCACCAGCAGCACGCCGCTGGTGTCGCGATCCAGCCGGTGCACGAGCTCGAGCGTGTCGGCCTCGTCAGGCCGCGCGGCGCGCAGCGCTTCGATGACGCCGAAGCTGAGGCCGCTGCCGCCGTGCACCGCGATGCCCGCCGGCTTGTTGATTGCGAGCAGTCGATCGTCCTCGAAGATGATTGCGTCACGCAGGGTTTCGAGCAGGGACGCCGGCACCCGCATGACCCGCTGCCGCGGCGCTGCCGGGGCACCGTCCAGCGCGCCCGCTTCCGCTTGTGCGGCGGGCGATTCGGGCCGCACCGGAGGGATGCGCACGTCGTCCCCGGCCGCCAGGCGCTGGTCGATGGTCGCCCGCTTGCCGTTGACCCGCACCTCGCCTTTGCGGACCAGCCGGAACAGTCGGGTGCGCGGCAGTTCGGCAAGTTCGCGCCCGAGAAAACGGTCGAGCCGCATGCCCGCGTCCTCCGCCGTCACGACCGCATGTCGTGCGCTGCGTCTCGGTTCGGCGGGCGGTGCCGGCGCGTCGGGCGTAACACCTTGTTTTTGCATGGTCTTTGTCATATAGTCCCTAAGTCACCGGCCGCTGCGGCAGTTGCCGCAGCCGGTGTACGATCACGCGCCGGCTGTCGCATACAGCGCGACGCATGTTAGTTGGTCCTCGGCAACGGGGCCATCGCAAGAGTCCGGCCGACAGGCTGTGATCGGCGTCGAGTCTGCAAGACTCCCCGATCCATCCCCGGGCAGGCACTTCATCTAAGGTTTCCGGACAACCCGCTCGCGACACCGCATCACTGCGATTGCAGCGAGGTTGCAGACACTGACATGAACGCGATTCCATTCCATCGGGTGCCGCGCTTCTACGTGACCGTCTGGTCCGGCCTTCCTTCCTTGAGTGACTTCACGGCAGCGCATTCCGCGCCTGCCGCGCAACCCGTTCTGTCGGCCCTTTGCAGGAGAACAAGGGCCCATGAAGAGAATGCTGGTCAACGCAACGCAGCAGGAAGAGCTGCGCGTCGCACTCGTTGACGGACAGAAACTCTACGATCTTTCGATCGACCTCCCGTCCCGGGAACAGAAGAAAGCCAATATCTACAAGGCGAAGATCGCGCGCATCGAGCCGTCGCTCGAAGCGTGCTTCATCGACTATGGCGCCGAGCGCCACGGCTTCCTGCCGCTGAAGGAAATCTCGCGCGAGTACTTCCTGAAGGCGCCCCAGGGCGGCCGCATGAACATGCGCGAGCTGTTGCAGGAAGGCCAGGACATCGTCGTCCAGGTCGAGAAGGAGGAGCGCGGCAACAAGGGTGCGGCGCTGACCACCTACATCTCCCTGGCCGGCCGCTTCCTGGTGCTGATGCCCAACAACCCGCGCGCCGGTGGCGTGAGCCGTCGTATCGAGGGCGAAGACCGCGAATCGATGCGCCAGGTCATGGATGCGCTGGTGATCCCGGACGGCATGGGCGCCATCATCCGCACGGCTGGGGTTGGTCGGGCCGTCGAGGAACTGCAATGGGACCTCGATCACCTCAAGAGCCAGTGGGACGAGATCGTCAAGGCGGTGCTGGCGCGCCCCGCGCCGTTCCTGGTCTACCGTGAAAGCGATCCGGTGACGCGCGCACTGCGCGATTACCTCAGCGACGACATCGGTGAGATCCTGGTGGACGAGTCGGCCGCGTTCGCGACCGCGCAGGAGTTCGTGCAGCGCTTCGTCCCGACCGAGGGGCAGCGGCGCCTGAAGCTGTACAACGACGACATTCCGCTGTTCACGCGCTTCCAGATCGAGAGCCAGATCGAATCGGCCTACGCGCATAAGGTGCAGTTGCCGTCGGGCGGCTCGATCGTCATCGATTACACCGAGGCGCTGGTTTCCATCGACATCAACTCCGCGCGCGCGACCCGCGGCGGCGATATCGAGACCACGGCCACCAACACCAATCTCGAGGCCGCGGACGAAATCGCCCGCCAGCTGCGCATCCGCGACATCGGTGGCCTGATCGTCATCGACTTCATCGACATGGAAGAAGGCCGCAACCAGCGCGCCGTCGAGGATCGCCTGCGCGATGCGGTCAAGATGGATCGCGCCCGCATCCAGATCGGCCGGCTGTCACGCTTCGGGCTGCTCGAGATGTCGCGCCAGCGGCTGCGCCCGTCGCTCGGCGATTCGAGCCACTCGATGTGTCCGCGCTGCCAGGGCATCGGCAGCATCCGCACGGTCGAGTCGATGGCGCTCGCGATCCTGCGCCTGATCGGCGAGGAAGTCCGCAAGGACCGCACCGCGAAGGTCATCGCCGAAGTGCCGGTGGACGTCGCGACCTACCTGATCAACGAGAAGCGCGAATGGCTGCGCACTCTCGAAGACAAGAGCGATGTCGATCTGGTCGTGGTGCCGAACCTCAACATCGACACGCCCGAGTACTCACTGCGTCGCATTCGCGACGACGAAGCCGAGTCGCCCGAGATCAAGAAGGTCAGCTACCAGCTGCCCACGCCCGCGCAGGTCATCGACCCCGCCGGCACGCGCGAGAAGAAGCCCGTGCAGGAACCGGCGGCAGTGCCGACGTTCCTGCCGACCACGCCGGCACCAGTCGTCGAGGCGCCGCCGGCACCGGTGGCGGTCGCGGCTCCCGTGGCAGTGGCGCCGGCCGTGGCCGCGCCGCGCGCACCGCGTCCGTCGCTGCTGAAGCGCATCCAGTACTGGTTCCTCGGCGATCCGGTGCCCGCAGTGCCCGCCGCCACGGCGGCTGCATCTGATCGCGAAGCGCGGGAAGAACGTGGCCATCGCGAAGCGCGCGGTGGCCGCGATGGGCGCCGTGACGAGCCGCGCCGCGGCGATCGTAGCCGCGGCCGCGACCGCGACCGGCCACGCGACCGCGGCGCCGAGCGCGGTGGCGAACGTCCGCCCGAAGGCGGCGAGCCACGCCGGCGTGATCGCGAGCCGCAGCGCGAACGCAGTGGTCGCGACGGTCAGCGCGACGCGACACGGGATCCGCAGCGCGACGCGCAGCAACGCGATGCCCAGCAGAAGGATCTGCAGCAGCGCGATCCGCAGAAGGATGCGCAACGCGACAGCCAGCGGCAGCGCGACCGGGAGCGCGAGGAGCAGCGCCGTCGCGAGCGCGACGCCCAGAAGTCGCGCGAAGGTGTGCCACCAGCCGAAGCAGCCGCGGCCACCGGCGCAGTCGCCACGCTCGCAGCACCAGCATCGAGTGATGCCGGCGCGGCGCTACCCGCCGATGCGGCCAGCAACGGCTCCGCCGGCAACGAGGCCACCGCAGGCCCCGAAGGCGGCGCGTCGCAGGGCGAACGTCGCGGCCGGCGCGGTCGGCGTCGTGGTCGTCGTGGCGGAGCGCGTCGCGACGGCGCCGCAGCTACCGCTGGCGCGGCGACCCTCGCCGGTGCCGAAGCGCTGGATGCGAGTGAAGCGAACGGCGGGTTCGATGCAGAAGGCGACGCGACCGACGAGGCTGTGCTCGACCCTGGCCTCGAGAACGGTGTCGAGACGGAATCGGCTGCCGCGTTCGCTCCGGTTGCAACGCCTGCATCAGGCCTGACGAGCGACAGCCGCGCATTCGATGCGCTGCCGCCGCCGCCCAACGCGCCGATGAGCTGGACGGGCCTCGCGCCCGCAGCGCCGGAAACCGCAGTCGAGGCGGATGTCGACGTCGAAGAAGACACCACCGCCGAACTGCCGATGGTCAACGAGGCAGAGATTGCCGCGGCGACCGAGGCAGTGACCCGGGATCCGACGCCTGCGCTTGCGCCGCCTGCGCCAGTTTCAGTCGCGGCTCCCGAAGCCGCGGTACCCGAATCGACGTCCCCCGAAGCGACGGCGGAGCATCCCGAGGTCATCTGGCCGTCGGCGCCGCCGTCGAACACGGCCACGCCGCCGCGCGCGCCGGAACACTGAGGGTTCAGCGGTGGCGCGCCTGCTCGCTCAAATGAGCGAGCAGCGCGCGACTGCCCTGCTCCACCAGATCGAGCACGCGCTCGAAATCGCCGCGCTCACCGTAGTAAGGGTCGGGCACCTCGTCGCCAGCCCCGACCCCGGCGTAATGCAGGAACAGCGCGAGTCGAGCCGG
>JBIITU010000359.1:0-3756 GCA_044340335.1 Steroidobacteraceae bacterium | reverse complement strand
CGTTGACCTGGCAGGTGCCAGCGCGCGCAGTGCCGCGAGGTTGGCACGGTCCGTCGCAAGCATCAGGTCGAACTGCTCGAAGTCGCTGCGACTGACCTGTCGCGCGCGCAGTGCAGACAACTCGTAACCGCGCTCGCGCGCGATCGCCACGCTGCGTGGATCCGGCGGCTCACCGACGTGATAACCGGCAGTGCCTGCAGAATCGACCGTCGTGATCAGCTGCGGCGCCTCGCGCGCCGCGATGTCGCGCAGCACGCCCTCCGCCGTAGGCGAGCGACAGATGTTGCCGAGACAGACGCAGAGGACGCGCATCGCTACAGCCTCTGAATGGCCGCAGGGCTCGTCGTCGGCGGGAGCATGGATGCCTCAGGACTGGGCAGCGTCGCTGCCCACCGCACCGCCCGCCTCGAGCGCGGCGATTTCGGCAGCGTCGAGACCCAGACCCTGCAACACCTCCCGCGTGTGCTCCCCGGGTCGCGCCAACGCGCCGGCTTGGCCGGGACGCTGACCGTTCATCTCGACCGGCAGTGTCGGCAAGCGCGACTGGCGTCCATCGGGCAGCGTGACCTCGGTCAGCCCGCCGCTCGCGAGCAGATGCGGATCGTCGAACATGTCCTCGGGCTTGCCGATCGGCGCGAACGGCAGCCCGGTGGTCTCGAGCTTCGCGACCAGTTCTGCCTTCGTGTACCTCTTGAACACCTCGCGAACCAGCGGCAGCAGCGTCTCGCGCGCCTTGACGCGCTGGTTGTTGAGTTTGTAATCCGGGTTTGCGCCAAGTTCATGCAGGTCGAAGGCCTCGCAGAACTTCTGCCACAGGCCATCCGACACGACGCCGACGAACACCTGCTCGTTGTCCCGGGTTTCAAACACGTCGTAGATCGCCCAGGCCGAAATCCGCACCGGCATCGGCTTCGCCGGCTGCCCGGTGACCGCCATCTGCGCCATGTGCTGGCCGACGAGATACACGGTGGTCTCGAACAGCGCACTGCTGACGTACTGCCCGCGGCCAGTGGTGTGCCGCTGTTGCAACGCGGCGAGGATCGCGATCGCACCGAACATGCCGCCGGTGATGTCGACCACCGAGGAACCCGCCCGCAATGGGCGGCCCGGCGGGCCGGTCATGTAGGCGAGCCCACCCATCATCTGCGTCACTTCGTCGAGCGCTGTGCGATTCTCGTAGGGCCCGCTCAGGAAGCCCTTCTCCGAGCAGTAGATCAGGCGCGGGTTCTCTTTCGCGAGCGACTCGTAGCCGAGCCCGAGCTTTTCCATCGTGCCGCTGCGAAAATTCTCGACCAGCGCGTCGGCCTGCGCGACGAGACGCCGCGCGATTGTCAGGCCCTGCGGATCCTTGAGATTCAGGCAGATGCTCTTCTTGCCGCGATTGAACATCGGGAAGTAGCCCGCGCCGGAACCCAGCAGCAGGCGGGTCGAGTCGCCGCCGATGGGTTCGACACGGATGATCTCGGCGCCCAGGTCCGCGAGCACGGCGCCAACAGCCGGCCCCATCACCATGTGCGTGAACTCGACGATGCGGATGCCGGCCAGCGGTGGTGCAGCGGACGGGGTCACGGTAGTCATCGACTCAGGCACTCCGGGTAGCTGGAACGAAACCGCGCGGCAGGCCCGCATCGGGCGTGAAGCCGTACATCTCTTCGCCGGGCACCGCCGTCTTGACGATGTCACGCACCGCAAGCAACTTGGGCAGGTCGATGCCGGTTTCGAGACCCATCGCCTCGAGCATGAAGACGAGATCCTCGGTGACGATGTTTCCCGACGCGCCGGGCGCGAACGGGCAGCCACCCAGGCCGCCGAGCGAACTGTCGAAGGTCGTCATGCCGACCTCGAGGCCGGCCAGCACGTTGGCGAGGCCCAGGCCGCGCGTGTTGTGCAGATGCAGTCCGGACAACGCATGCTCGCCGACGGCGGCGCGCACGCGGCGGACGAGGTCCTTGACCTGCGCCGGGTTGGCGTAACCAGTGGTGTCGGAAAGACCGACTTCGTCGCAGCCGGCCGCCATCATCTGCTCGGCGAGCTGCACGACCTTGTCGGCCGGCACGACGCCCTCGATGGTGCAGCCGAAAGCCGTCGACAGTCCGCCTTCGAACTTCGGCCGCTGCTCGGCCGGCAGGCTGCGCAGCAGCGCGACGATGCCGCGGGTCTCGTCGAGCATCTGCGCATGCGTGCGGCGCACGTTCTTGAGGCTGTGCGTCTCCGAGCACGACAGCGGAATCGTGATCTTGTGCGCGCCCGCGGCCACGGCCGCTTCGGCGCCCTTGAGGTTCGGCACCAGCACGGCGACCGTCAGCCCCGGAATCGTGCGTGCATAGGCGACCAGCTCGGCCGTGTCGGCCAGCTGCGGCAGCAGGCGCGCCGGCACGAAGCTGCCGACTTCGATTTCAGTGACGCCCGCGGCGGCCTCTGCGGCGACCCAGGCCTTCTTGGCCACGAACGGCATGATGGACTTGATGCTCTGCAGGCCGTCGCGAGGTCCCACCTCGCTGATCAGAATCTTCTCGCTCATGCGCGACTCGCTCCCGGTATCGAATAAATCCACGGGCGCTGCGCCCGGTCACGCGCCGTGAAGGCATCGATGGCTGCGCGCGATTTCAGCGTCAGGTCGATTGCATCCAGGCCTTCGAGCAGCATCTCGCGCGCCTCGGCCTCGAGTTCGAACGCGAACTCGGCGCCATCCGGCGCGACGACGCGGCAACGCTCGAGATCGACGGTGACCTGCTGCTGCGCCGGATCGACTTCGACCTGCACCGCGATGGTCGCAATGTCAGCAGCAGCGAGCTTGACCGGCACGATGCCGTTGCGGATGCAGTTGCCGTAGAAGATCGGCGAGAAACTCGGCGCGATGACGGCGCGGATGCCGTATTCGAACAGCGCCCAGACCGCATGTTCGCGGCTCGAGCCGCAGCCGAAATTGTCGCCACCGAGCAGGAAACGCGTGCCCGCATACTCGGGCTTGTTCAGCACGAAATCAGGATTCAGCTCGCGGCCACCGATCGCGGTGTAGCGCCAGCCGGCGAACAGGCCGTCGGCGAGGCCAGTCTTCGAAACAGCTTTCATCTCGCGCGATGGAATGATCGCGTCGGTGTCGACGTTGGCGCGAATCAGCGGTGCCGTGACCGCGCGCAGGCAGGTGAACTTCTGCATGGTTCAGTGCCCCGCCGCGCTGCCCGACGCCACGGCGTAGCGGCGCGCGTCCGCGATGCGCCCCGCGATCGCGCTGGCCGCGACCGTCTCGGGGCTGGCGATGTGGCTGCGGGTTTCCGGCCCCTGCCGACTCTCGAAATTGCGATTGGTCGAGGACACGACGCGCTGCTGCCTGCCGAAGCTCTCGCCACCCGAGTAGAAGCACATCGAACAACCGGACTCGCGCCACTCGAATCCGGCATCGAGGAACACCTGGTGCAGGCCTTCGGCCTCGGCGGCGCGCTTGACCGACATCGATCCCGGCACGCAAATGGCCTTGACGCCCGGCGCGACCTTGCGGCCACGCAGGATCGCAGCCGCGCGCCGCAGGTCCGACAAGCGGCTGTTGGTGCAGGAACCGATGAAAGCGGCATCGATCGGCAGATCGGTGAGTACTGTGCCTGGCGTCAGGCCCATGTATGCGAGGGCACGATCGTAGCCCTCGCGCGCCGCGCCACTGTGCTCGAGCGTCGGCACCGCCGCCGTGACCTCGATCGCGTGCTGCGGACTCGTGCCCCAGCTGATCATCGGCGCCAGTGCGCTGACATCGATGACGCG
>JBIITU010000033.1:0-15456 GCA_044340335.1 Steroidobacteraceae bacterium | reverse complement strand
GTCCACGTCGAACTGCGCATCGTCGTCACTGCGCAGGCTGCGCCACGCCGCAACCGCCGCATCCCAGTGCGCGCCCTGCGGCGCGTAGCGTCGCCCGGCGAGATACTCGAAGGTCTTGTCATCTGGCGCGATGACGCCGGTGACGGCGGAAAATTCGGTCGCCATGTTGCACAGCGTGAGCCGCGCTTCGACCTCGAGCGCGCGGATCGCGCTGCCGGCGTACTCGACGACATAGCCATTGCCGCCCACCGCGCCCCAGCGGCTGAGCACGGCGAGGCTCAGGTCCTTGGCCGTCACGCCCGGCGCGAGCCCGCCCTCGAAGCGGATCCGCATGGTTTTCGGTTTGCTGACGCGCAGCGTGCCGGTCGCGAGCGCGTGCTCGGCTTCCGTCGAGCCGATGCCCCATGCAAAGGCGCCCATCGCCCCCTGCGTGCAGGTATGGCTGTCGGGACACACCACCGTGGCGCCGGGCAGCACGATGCCGAGTTCCGGCGAGATCACGTGCACGATGCCCTGGTCGGGATGGCGCACGTCGAACAGGTGGATGCCCGACTCGTGCGCCGCGGCGCGCGTCTCGACGATGAACGCCGTGCCGCCCGGCATGCGGGTCGCGTCGCCGCGGCCGGGGAAGGTATCGACGATATGGTCCATCGTGCAGAACACGCGCGCCGGGTCCACGACCCGCCGGCCGCGCTCATGCAGGCTCTTGAGCGCGATGGATCCGGTGCGCTCGTGCAGGAAAATGCGATCGATCGCGATCAGCGCAGCATCGCCCGGCAACTCCGCAACGACATGCTGCGACCAGAGTTTTTCGAACAGCGTGGTCATCCGCCCACTGTACCCGGCCGATCCAGGTCAGTCAGCCCCGCGCAGGCACCTGGCAATTGCGCGAGGGCGTCATCACCAGCTATTGGACACCATCGATGGCTCGATCCGCCCGACCGGGTGCCATGCCCCGCAAACGCGTCGAGCGGCGCGCCTGCTGCGGCGCCGACTCGATGCGCGGCAGCAGTCGTTCGATCAGGTCGAGGCCGCGGTTCAGTTCGTCGGCATCGAGCACCGACGCGGCCGCGACGCGCGACCACCACGATGCCTCGCGCCGATCGAGTTCAGCGATGGCACTTTCCCCGGCATCTGTCAGGAACAACAGCGGTGCACGGCTGTGGTCCGGGTTGGAGGTGCTGTCGATCAGGCCGCGCTCGATCAGCAGACGCGCGCTGCGGCGCACGCTCTGGCGCCGCAGCCCGAGCCGCCGCGCCGTCTGCGCGATGGTCAGGCGCCTGCCATCGGACAGCGCCGCCAGCACCGCCCACAGCCCGCTGGTCAGCTCCAGATCGGCAGACAGCGCATCTGCCATGTCGACCAGCGCGCCGTTGAGACGAAAGGTGGCGAGCACCAGACGGCGAAAGGCCGCTCTTTCGGGGCTCATCGGTACCGGGGGTTGTTTGTTCATGCGCAGCAGTCTGTCCAGCTGACAGCCTGCTGTCAATATGGCCACCCCACCCCCGCGCGAGGGCAGTCCGGCTCAGCCGCCCTGCTGCAGACGGGCACTGGCCCGGGGCAGGTCCTCCGGCGCGTTGACGTCGGGGCCCGGCACCTCGACCGCAGCGGCAATCCGGATCTCCATGCCTGCCTGCAACGCGCGCAGTTGCTCGAGTTTCTCGCAGTCTTCCAGGTCGCCGACCGGCAGCGCCGCCAGTCGGCGCAGCGCGCCGACGCGATAGGCGTACAGGCCTATGTGGCGCTGGGCCAGTGCGCAGTCGCGTTGGCTGCCGATGCCCGCCGGCGCACCGTCGCGCGACCACGGTATGGGGGCCCGACTGAAGTACAGCGCCCGCCCGCCCTCGCCAGAAACGACTTTCACGACATTTGGATCGAGGAATTCCTCGAGCCGCGCGATCGGCGCGCACAGCGTGGCCAGCGCCGCGGCCGGGTGCAGCGCGAGCAACTGCGCGACCTGCGCCAGCAGCGCGACCGGCATCAGGGGCTCATCGCCCTGCAGGTTCACGACGATGCTGTCGTCGTCCCAACCGGCTCGTTTCGCCACCTCGGCGATCCGGTCCGTCCCCGAGGCGTGGTGCGCTGCCGTCAGCATCACGGTGGCGCCGAATCCGCGGGCCACCTGCTCGATGCGCGCGTCGTCGGTCGCGATGATCACCTCGCTCGCCCCGCTGCCGCGAGCGCGCTCGTGCACCCACTGCAGCATCGGCCGTCCGGCCAGCAATGCGAGCGGTTTGCCGGGAAACCGGCTGGATGCGTAGCGCGCCGGAATGACGATTCGGAAGCTCATGCGCTCAGCGCTCGAGCAGCGGATCCCCGGGTGTCAGCGCCCGCGCCTCCTCTTCGAGCATCACGGGGACGCCGTCGCGGATCGGGAACGCGAGCCGATCAAGCCGACACACCAGCACCGCGTGGTCGCGGTGGTGTACCAGCGGCCCCTTGCAGAGCGGACAGGCGAGTATTTCGAGCAGTCGTGTGTCCATGGTATTCCTGTTGCTTCAGCCGCCAGATGCGGCCTCCGGAGCGCGCGCCTGGGCCTCGATCTGCAGCAGCAGCTGCTCCCAGCCAGCGGGCTCGAACTGCGCGCGCACCGGTACCTGCCAGCCCGCGACGCCGCCGAGACGCTCGCATTTTACGCCATCCTTCTCGGTCATGAGGATCTCGCCAGGCGTGGTGAACGCGAGGTCGCTCGCCACGAACCTGTGGTGATCGGCGAACGGATGCTCGATCACTTCCAGGCCCGCCGCACGCAGCATGGCGAAGAAACGCGCCGGATGGCCGATGCCGGCCACCGCGTGCACGGGCGCACCTGCGAAAGATGCCAACGGCCTGCGCGCGACGGGCTCCGCGCCGCCCCGACCCAGTGCGATGGCGTCATCGGCGACGAGATCGAAACGCAGCAAGTCGCGACTCGGCGCGACTTGCCCGATCTGCTCCAGACAGCGGCTCGAGGGCGTGCCGTTGACGATGATCCAGTCGACTTCGCGCAGGCGCGCCGGCGGTTCACGCAGCGGCCCCGCCGGCAGCAGGTGCGCATTGCCTAGACCGCGCGCACCATCGACGACGGCAATCTCGAGCGATCGGCCGAGACGATAGTGCTGCAGGCCATCGTCGCTGAGCACGATATCGACACCGCGCTCGATCAGCGCAGCGGCCGCTGCCACGCGATCGACACCGACAGCAACCAGCACGCCGGTCGAGCGCGCGATCAACGCCGGCTCGTCGCCATGCAGCGCGGGATCCGGCTGCCGAGTCGCATTGATCGTATGCAGCAGCGCGACACCGCCGCCGCGACGCCCACCGTAACCGCGCGTGATGACCCCGCATCGCACGCCGCGCGACACCAGTGCCCGCGCCAGCTCGATGACCACAGGCGTCTTGCCGGTGCCACCGACGCTGAGGTTGCCGATCACCACGACGGGAACCTCGAAACACGTGACGGCCTGCGAGCCCTGCGCGAAGTGGCGGCGCCGGGCGGCGACCACGGCCTTGAACGGCTGCTCGAGCAGCCGCAACCACCAGGAAGGCGACGTCTGCGCATACCAGATGCGCTGCAACGCGGTCTCGATCACACGTTGAACTGCAGCCGATGCAGCTGCGCATACAGGCCGCCCTGCGTGATCAGTTCGGCGTGACTGCCCTGCTCGGCGACCCGCCCGTCTTCGATGACTGCGATCCGGTCAGCGGACTCGATGGTCGACAGACGGTGCGCGATGATCAGCACCGTGCGCCCCTGCATCAGTGAGTCGAGCGCAGCCTGTATCCGCCGCTCGGACTCGGTATCGAGCGCGGAAGTGGCCTCGTCGAGGATCAGCACGGGAGCATCCTTGAGCAGCGCCCGCGCGATCGAGATCCGCTGCCGTTGCCCGCCCGACAGCTGCGCGCCACGATCGCCGATTTCCGTATCGAGCCCCTGCGGCAACTCCGTTGCAAACTCGAGCACATACGCCGCGCGCGCCGCGGCATCGACCTCGGCATCCGTGGCTTCCGGCCTGCCGAACGCGATGTTGGCGCGAATGGTGTCGTTGAACAAAACGACGTCCTGGCTGACCAGGCTGACCTGGCGCCGCAGATCGGCGAGCCGATACTCGCGCACATCGAAACCGTCGAGCTTGACGACACCGTGCTGGGGTTCATACAGGCGTGGCAGCAATCCGACGAGCGTGGACTTGCCGCCGCCGGACTTGCCGACGATCGCAACCTTCTGCCCCGCCGCAACGTGCAGCGTGACGTCGTTGAGAACATCGCCCTTGTCGGCGCTGTAGGAAAAAGTAATGGCATCGAAATCGATGTCGCCGCGCGCGCGGAGCAGTGCGCGCTGGCCAGCGTCCGTTTCGATCGGCCGATCGAGGATCTCGAATACGCTGGCACCTGCGGCGATGCCGGCCTGCAGCGGCGCAAAGATATTGACGAGGCGACGCAACGGAGCCGTGATCAGCAGCATTGCAGTCAGGAATGCCATGAACTCGTCGACCCGCAGGTCGTCGTTGAAAACCTGCGCGATCGAGTAGTACAGGATGGCGGCCAGACCCAGGGCCGCGATCAACTGCACGACTGGATTGGTGATCGCGCGGGTGCTGATCAACCGCATGTGGCTGTGGCGGTTGTATTCGTTGACCTGCTCGAATCGCCGCGCCTGGAACTGCTCGGCGTTGAAGACCTTGATGAGCCGATGCGCGTCCAGCGATTCGCGCGTCACGCGCGTGACATCACCCATCGAATTCTGGATGCGCTGGCTGTAGCGGCGGAACAGCCTGTTGACGAACTGGACGATCCAGCCCAGCGGCGGGCCCAGCAGCAGCACGAGCGTCGCGAGGCGCCAGTTCAGGTAGAACAGCATGCCCAGCAGGCCGATGATGGTCAGGCTATCGCGGATCAGCGACGTGATCGCCGTCGTGCAGGCTTCGGCCACGAGTTCGATGTTGTACGTGAGCTTGGACAGCATCTGCGCGCCGACGGCATTGTCGTGGTACGCGGTAGGCAGCCGCAGGTAGTGCTCGAACAGTTCGCGCCGCAGCGACTTGATGACCTGCCGGCCCACCCAGCCCGGAAAGTAGTTGGAAACGTAATCGCCGATCCCGCGCAGCGTGAACAGCGCGACGGCACCCAGCGGAACGCTCCACAGGACGCGGGGATCCTTGTCGATGAACGCGCCGCCGAGAAACTCCTTGACCAGCAGCGCCATGGCCGAATCCATCGCGGCGAACAGCGCCATGCCCGCCACGCCGATCATGAACATGCCGAGGTGCGGCCGGGCATAGCCGAGCAGTCGGCGATAGACCTTGCCCGGTTCAATGACGAGTGTCGGCGCCTGGGTCGTCATGGCGGCCCGGGCGCTGCAGTGGCGGGTACCGTCGCGATGTCGACATCCGCGAAACCGAGCCGCCCGGCAACATCCAGCGCCGTAACCACCGCCTGATGCGAAGCGCGCGCATCGGCCCGGATCGTGACGGTCGCGCTGCGGTCGTCGCCGGCCGTGCGAACCAGCGCGGCGCGCAGGGTGTCGGCACTGGCATTGATCAGATCGCGCCCGTTCAGCCGATAGCCGCCCGACTCGGTCACGGTAATCACCAGTGCTTCGCCCGCAGGCGGGACACCCGCGCGGTTCGCGACCTCGGGGAGCCGGATGCGCAGGCTGGTTTCGTCGATGAAGGTCGACGACAGCATGAAGAACACGACCAGCATCAGCACGACGTCGATCAGCGAGACAAGATTGAGCTCAGGCTCCTCCGGCCGCCGCGGCTTGAGGTTCATGCGGCCGCCGCGTCTCGGTGCTGCGAGCGCTCGAGGGCGTCGGCGAGCTGGATCGCATTTTTCTCCATGTCGACGACGATGCGCTCGACGCGGCCGCGCAGATAGCGGTAGGCAATCAGTGCCGGGATCGCCACCAGCAAGCCCGCCGCCGTCGTGATCAAGGCCTCGCTGATGCCGCCCGACAGCATGCGCGGGTCGCCCATGCCGCCCTCGGTGATGGCGTTGAACGCCTTGATGATACCGGTGACGGTGCCGAGCAGCCCCAGCAACGGCGTGACACTGGCGATCGTGCCCAGCGTGTTCAGGAAACGTTCGAGCTCATGCACGACGTGGCGCCCGGTATCCTCGAGGCGCTCCATCATGACCTCGCGCGGGCGGTGCCGGTTCGCGAGCCCGGCCGCAAGCACGCGCCCGAGTGGCGAATTCTGCTCGAGTGCCGCGATGACCTTGTCGTTGATCTGGTTGTTGTCGACCAGCTGCCAGACCTTCTGCAGCAGGCCGCGCGGCATCACGCGCTGCGCTGACAGCGTCCAGAGCCGCTCTGCCACGATCGCGATCGCGGCGATCGAGCACAAGATGATCGGCCACATGAGCGGGCCACCGGCCCGCACGATCTCCCACATCGCTGATGCACCCCAGGCAAGGACAACGTGGAATCATACCGGACGTCCCGCCCCTTCACAGCACTGCAGTGGCGTGGCGCGGCACGCGCCAGCGCGGCGCGAGCCACCGATCGAGTGCCGCAGACGCGCGCGGCGTCTGCCGCGGCGCGAGTTCGAGTATCAGCGGACCCGACACGGATGGCAGATGGACGTCCACCGTGCTGAGTCGATAGGCCTGCGCGAGCGCGCGTTGCGCCACGCCGTCACGTCCGACTGTCGATATCAGCATGGCCGGCCGTACCGCCTGCGCCCATGCGCCGGCATCGCGCCGGGCGCGCAAACCGCCGATCAGGACGTCCGCGCGCACCTGCTCGGGCGCACGCGACCAGGCCGCGAGGTCATGGGCCGTTGCGGCGCCGATCCAGAGTGCTGAGCGATCCCCGGCGGTGATCCTGACTGCGCAGGCGCCAGTCGCGCGGGCCTGCGGCCCGACCGCGAGTGCGGCGCTGAACCACTCGACCTGCACGCCATCGACGTGTCGCACGGCCCGTGGCGGACAGACGCGCACCGGCTCGGGCGCACCGCGCCAGTCAGCCCCGACCCAGACTTCGCCCACGGGGAAGGTACTGAGCAGACGCGCCACACCGGGTGCCTCGAACGAGTTCGCGCGCGCCACGATCAGCGCGTCCAGCCGCTGGATCCGTTCGCGGCGCAGCCACGGCAGCAGATGCCTGTCGACAGCCTGGCCGGTCCGATCCCGCCCGCCGCCGGTGCCGAGCAGCAGCGAATGACTGCGGGTGCGCAGCAGCACGGCTCCGGCATCGCCGACGTCGAGCACCGTCAAGGTCGCGCGGCCAGCAGCAGGCGCGATCGCTGCCGAGGCGAGCAGCGGCAGCACCGCGAGCAGCGCGACGCTGCGCAGCCGCACCGGTGCCGGCAGCAGCCAGCCCGCCAGCAGTGCTGCGACGAGGGCCCACCATGGCCACGGCACTGCAGCGGCGAGCGTCGCACCCGGAAGATCGGCCACGGCGCGCAGCCCGTACCAGATGCCCGCGTGCAGCCAGGTCGCCGCGCCCAGGGCGAGCAGTTGCAGCAGGCCGGCGAACGGCGGCAACAGCGTGCCGACCAATGCCAGTGGCACGAGCAGGAACGAGAACACCGGGATCGCAACGAGATTGACTGCGAATCCGGCGATCGACACCGCATCGAACAGGAACAGGGTCAGCGGCATCAGCGCGAGCCCGATCCACGCCTGTTCGCGCAGCAGCGCACTGCAACTGCGCAGCAGCGCGGCAGCCGGCGCGCTGGGGCCGGACGTCACTCGAGGCAGCTGCGCTGGCAGCATCAGCGCGGCAAGCGCGCCAAACGACAACCAGAATCCCATGTCGAGCGCGGCGAGCGGATCGATCATCACGACCGCGATGGCGGCGCCGCCCAGAATGTCCCAGCGCGATGTGACACGCCCGGCGAGGCGCGCCAGCAGCACGATCGCGAGCATTGCAACGGTGCGCTGGGTCGGAATCGAAAACCCTGCCAGCAGGCTGTAGGCGGCCGCTGCCACGAAGCCCAGGGACAGCGCGACGGTTTCGCGGCGCTGCCGCCGCAGCAGGGCAGGCAGCCAGAGCCGTGGCCACACCCAGCGAACGCAAGCGGCCACGAGCCATGCGAACAGCGTCACGTGCAGGCCAGAGATTGCGACCAGATGCGTGATTCCCGTGGCGGCAAACACCCGCCACTGCTCGCGACTCATCGCCGCCGTGTCACCAATGGCAAGCGCGACCAGCAACGCGGCGGCGTCACGCTCGCTGACACGTTCGAGCACCCGCTCCCGCAGCGCTGCGCGCAGCGGCTGCAAGCCTGGCGCTGCCACCGCCAGCCGCGTATTGAGCTGCGAGTCCACCACCCTCGCCCGACCGTGGACGCGCTCGAGAAGCCACTGCCGCTCGAGATCGACGCCACCAGGATTGACCCGCGCGCGTGGCGAGTCAGCCACGACGACGAACTGCCAGCGTTCGCCCACCTGCGGCCGCGCGCGTCCGAGTGAGCCCGACAGGCGCAAGCGCAGTTCGCGCCCGGCAAGCGTTGCAGGTGCGCGCGTCACGGCGCTGACGTCTGCCACCCAATCGCCGCCGCGGGCACCCGGCAAGGACTCGATCTGCGCCTCCACGAGCACGCGTGTGCCGTCCAGTTCGGGAGGCCAGCGCGCTGCGAGATAGTCATCGATGCAGGCCGTGGCGAGCCACGCACCCAGCGCAGCCGATGCCAGCAGCAGCACGCGCGGTCGCCACAGGGCAGAGAGCATTGCCACGAGCAGCAGCGGAAGCAGCGCGCCCTGTGACATGGGTACCAGTGTGGCAACCGCGCTGGCGGCGAGCAGCGCCACGCCATGGGCGGCGATGCTAGATTGGCGCCACACCATGGACCGGCAACGACTTCGTGAAATGCGGCGCGGACTGCACGACCTGCAGCACCGGTGGTACATGCAGCCGCTGCGTGGACTGCTGCTCGACGCGCGTCTGTGGTCGTTGCAGCGGCGCAGCATCACCCTCGCCTTCGGCTGCGGCCTTGCGCTGTGTTTCCTGCCGCTGCCGGTCCAGGTGCCGTTCGCGGTGCTGCTCGCGATCGTCGCGCGACTGAACATCCCTGTGATCGTCGCGACGACCCTGCTGGTGAACCCGTTGACCGTGGTGCCGATCTACTACGTTGCCTACCGGATCGGCGCCGCCGTGCTCGGCGTGCCTGCGGGAGCTTTCGACTTCGAGCTTTCGTGGGAGTGGCTGCAGCATGGGCTCGGGCCGCTTTGGCGGCCCTTCCTGGTGGGTTGCGCAATCTGTGGCACAACCGCCGGCCTGGCAGGCTGGGGCCTGCTCGAGTACCTGTGGCGGCGGCGGGTGCGGCAGAAGTACCGCGTGCGCCGCGACCCCTCAATCCCCCAAGATGACGGATTCGCGTAGAAATCCGTCGACCAGGCTGACAGCGCGATCCATGCGGCGCGCCAGCCGCAGGTCATGCGTGACGATCACCAAGCTCGTGCCACGCTCGCGATTGAGCTCGAGCATCAACTCGAAGACGGCCGCCGCATTTGCCCCGTCGAGATTGCCGGTCGGCTCGTCGGCAAGCACGACGCGCGGCGCGCTGACCAGCGCGCGAGCCACCGCAGCGCGCTGACGCTCACCGCCAGACAGTTCACCGGGTTTGTGCTCGAGGCGTGCGCCCAGCCCGACCCGCTCGAGCACAGCGGCCGCGCTCGCGCGCGCTGCGGCGACCGGCGTGCGTCGCACCAGCAGCGGCATCGCGACATTCTCGAGCGCGCTGAACTCCGGCAGCAGGTGATGGAACTGGTAGACGAAGCCCAGCGTCCGGTTGCGCAGTGCACCCCGCTCGGCCTCGCTCAGCGCATGCAGGCGCTGGCCGTCGAGCAGCACCTCGCCGCTGGTCGGCTGATCGAGGCCGCCCAAGATCTGCAGCAACGTCGTCTTGCCCGAACCCGACGCGCCGACGATGGCCAGGCGTTCGCCCGCGCGCACCTGCAGGTCGACGCCGCGCAGTACTTCGAGCTGCGCGCTGCCTTCCCGAAAGGCGCGCCGCACTGCGCGTGCCTCGAGCACGACCTCAGTCATGGCGGAGCGCCTCGGCGGGCGCCGTACGCGCTGCGCGCCATGCGGGGTACAGCGTGGCGATCGCGCACAGCACGAACGCCACGCCGCAGACCTGCAGGACGTCCTGCCACTCGATGTAGGCCGGCAATTCGCTCATGAAGTAAACCTTCTCGTCGAGAAAACGAAAACCCACGATGGCCTCCAGCAACGCGACCAGCCGCTCGACATTCAAGGCCACGAGAGCCCCGAGTGCGGCGCCGCCCACCGTGCCCGCGAGGCCAATCAGGGTGCCCTGCAACGCGAACGTCGCCAGCACATTGCGCGGCCCTGCACCGAGTGTGCGCAGGATCGCGATGTCGGCCTGCTTCTCCTTGACGATCATGACCAGCGTCGAGACGATATTGAAGGCCGCCACGAATACGATCATCAGCAGGATCACGAACAGCACCGATTTCGTCAGTTCGATCGACTGGAAGAAGTTGGAATGGTTGCGGGTCCAGTCGCTGACGAAGAAACCGCCCCCGAGCCGCAGCGCGAGCTCACGGACCAGCTGCGGCGCCGCAAACGGGTCCTCGAGTTCGAGGCGTATGCCGCTGACCCGATCTCCAAGCCGATACAGGCGAGCCGCGTCGGCAAGGTGCACCAACGCCAGGCCGCGATCGAATTCGTACATGCCGGTATCGACGATGCCCGCCACCGTGAATCGGCGCATGCGCGGCTTGATGCCGTCGGGTGTGGCGGTCGCCTCCGGCGCCATGACGATCACCGCATCGCCCACCGCGGCGCCCAGGTCGCGCGCGAGCGCGCTGCCCAGGATGATCTGCCACTGCCCCGCGCGCAGGTCAGTCAGCGCGCCGCTGACGAGCCGCGTGGCAAGTCCGGCGGTGACGCTCTCGAGTTGCGGATCGACCCCGCGGACAGCTGCGGCCAGCACCCGCGGTCCGCGCGAGATCATCGCCTGGGCTTCGACGAACGGCACGGCGCTGTTGACGCCCGGCAGCGCCTGCGCGGCGCTGCGCGCGGCGCGCCAGTCGGGCAGCGCGCCGTCGAGACCGGTCAGCGTCGCGTGCGACGTCACCGCCAGGATGCGTGAGCGCAGCTCGCGCTCGAAGCCGTTCATGACCGACAGCACGACGATCAACACGGCCACACCCAGCGTCAGGCCC
Source organism: Steroidobacteraceae bacterium (assembly GCA_044340335.1). Taxonomy (GTDB): domain Bacteria; phylum Pseudomonadota; class Gammaproteobacteria; order Steroidobacterales; family Steroidobacteraceae; genus UBA964. The sequence goes on along the minus strand of JBIITU010000033.1, from coordinate 4,335 downwards.
AGCACGGACATTGCCGCCACGAACGACACGAAGCCGCGGCGCTGCGCGCCGCGCAGATAGCGCGTGCCTATCATCCATTCGTAGGAGCGCAGCGGGTTCATTCGTAGCGCAGCGCCTCGGCCGGCGCGACTCGCGCCGCGCGCAGTGCCGGATACACCGTCGCGAGCGCGGTCAGCAGCAACGCCGTGCCGGCGATCCAGGCTACGTTGATCCACTGCAGCTCGGACGGGAAGCCCGTGATCGCGTAGACCTCGGGACTGAAGATCTGCAGGCCGGTGACGCGCTCGAAGAAGCCGACGATGCTCTCGATACGCAGTGCCACCAGCACGCCGAGCGTGACGCCGAGTGCGACCCCCAGCCACCCGATCACGAGTCCCTGCGTCGCGAACACGGCCATGATCGTGCGCGGCGATGCGCCGAGCGTGCGCAGGATCGCGATGTCCGTGCGCTTGTCGGTGACCACCATGACGAGCATCGCGACGATGCTGAACGCAGCCACCGCCACGACCAGCATCAGCATCAGCGCCGTCATGGTCTTTTCGATGCGGATGGCGCGGAAGTAGTTCGCATTGTCCTGCGACCAGTCGCGCACTTCCCAGGCCGGCCCGAGGCGGGCCTGCAGCGCGGCCGCACCGGCGGGCGCCGCCAGCGGATCCGTGAACCGCAAGCGCAGCCCGCGCGCGCGGCTGTCGGCACCCGCCAGGGCTGTGACGTCGGCCAGCGATGCCATGACCAGCACCCCGTCGTGGTCCTGGAGTCCGATCTGGAACACCCCGGCGACCTCCAGTTCGCGCAGGCGCGGGCTGGGCGTGCCGTCCGCGTCGACGCCCGGCACCAGCAGCGTGATCCGGTCACCCGTCGCGAGCCCGAGCTGCTGCGCGATCGCGCTGCCGACGATGACCCGGTCGGAGCCCGGCGTCAGGTCCTCGAGCCGCCCGGCAAGCAGCGCGCCGGCCGCCTCCGACACCTGGCGTTCGCGCGCGGCATCGATTCCGCGCAGCAGCACCGGAAGCATGTCGGGGGTGTGCACCGCCAACGCCTGCAGTTCGAGGTAGGGTGCCGCCGCCTGCAGGCGCGGCGTCGTTGCAGCGACTGCAGACAGACGCTGCCAGTCGGACTCCGCGGGCACGGCGGTGGCTGCGGGCACCACGCGCGCATGCGCGGACAGCGCGAGCAGGCGGTCGCGCAACTCGCCCTCCAGCCCGTTCATGACCGACAGGATCACGATCAGCACCATGACGCCGACCGCGACGCCAAGCAGCGACACCCAGGTGATGAATGAGACGAAAAACCCGTGGGAACGCGCGCGGACGTAGCGCAAACCGACGAACAGTGACAGCGGATGGAACATCGAGAATGAGAGCCGGCGCGCCGCTGGCGGGGCGCAGCCCCGAGAGCCTGCATTCTACCCGCAGCCCTGCGCTTGCGCCGAAACGATGACGCAGTTCACGCTACGCCCGGCCCACCCGCAATCGGTCCGCAGGCACCAGTGCTATATTCCGAGGCTCCCAGACCGGACCCGGAGCCGCCCATGACCCGCCGTCTCAGCCTGCTCGTTGCCCTGCTTGCGGCCACTGCGACCGCGCCTGCGTCGGCCGAACTCGTCGTCGTCGACGGCGCCGTGCAGCTGCGGCCAGCCGACATCGAGACGCCGCGCCGCGGCACGCGCATGAGTGACGTCGAAGCGCGTTTCGGCGCGCCCGCTTCCCGCAGCCCGGCGGTCGGCGAGCCGCCGATCACCCGCTGGGAATACGCCGGCTTCACGGTCTATTTCGAACGCGACCTGGTGCTGCACTCGGTCGTCCGCGGCGGCTGACGGACCGCAACAAGCGGCCCGTTCGGCGCCGCGGATTCGGGTAAGCTTCGCGGCCGCGATGCTGAGCCCGCTGCTGCCAGATTCTTCCCGTCCCCGCGTCCGCTGGCACCAGTTGCACGGCAGCGCGGCCTCGCTGTTGCTGGCCGAAGCCGCAGCCAGTGCGCCCGCACCGCTGCTCGTCATTGCTGCCGATACCCGCGAACTGGACCGGCTGCGTGCCGAGATCGCCTTCTTCTCGAGTGGCACCCTGCCCGTGCTCGCCCTGCCCGACTGGGAAGTGCTGCCCTACGATGTGTTCTCGCCGCATCCGGACATCGTCTCGGAGCGACTGCAGACACTGGCAGCGCTGCCGACACTGACACGCGGCATCCTGCTCGTGACGGCTGAAACACTGGCGCTGCGCCTGCCGCCGCTGGCCTATGTCGGCGGCCGCAGCTTCTCGCTGCAGGTGGGCGACACCCTGGCGCTCGAGGCATTCCGCCTGCGACTGACCGAGTCCGGCTACGCCAGCGTCGGGCAGGTCGGTGCGCCCGGCGAGTATGCCCTGCGTGGCTCGCTGCTCGATGTGTTCCCGATGGGTGCCGAAGCGCCACTGCGCATCGACCTGTTCGACGACCAGATCGAGGCGATCCGGCGTTTCGATCCGCTGACCCAGCGTTCCGGCGACGCGCTGCAGAGTGTCCGGCTGCTGCCGGCGCGCGAACTGCCGCTCGACAGCGACGCCGTGCGAGCCTTCCGCCGCCGCTGGCGCACGCGCTTCGAAGGCGACCCGACCCGCAGCGTCATCTATCGCGGCGTCAGTGACGGGCTGGCGCCAGCCGGCATCGAGTTCTACCTGCCGTTGTTCTTCGACGGCACGGCGACGCTGTTCGACTACCTGCCGCCGAACTGCGTGCAGGTGGCGGACGAGGGTCTCGAAGCAGCCATCCACGCCACCGCGACGTCGATCGCCGCGCGTCACGAAGAGCGGCGCCATGACATAGAGCGCCCGCTGCTGGCGCCGGAAGAGCTGTACCTCGGACCGGATGACCTGCTGGCCGCGCTCGGCGCGCGCCCGATGATCGAGCTGCGGCGCTTCAAGACCGAACAGCCCGATGACCTGACCCAGCGCCATTACCCGACGCAGGCACCGCGGGAACTGCGGCTCGACCTGCGGGCCGACCAGCCGCTCGCACCGCTGCGTGCACTGCTGCAGGAGTTCCACGGGCGCGCGCTGCTCGCGGTCGACTCGCCCGGCCGCCGTGAGGTGATCGGCGAACTGCTGCGCGGCGCGGGCATCCAGACCCGAGTGTTCGACGGTTGGGCCGAGTTTCTCGCCAGCGACGCACCACTCGGCATCGTCATCGCCCCGGAGATGGCAGGCCTGCACATCAACGAGCCGCCGCTGCTGGTGCTGCCGGAGGCCGCCCTGTTCGGCAGTCGCGCGCGCCAGGAGCGGCGCCGCCGCAAGTCGGCGTCCGATCCGAATGCGATCCTGCGCGACATCCAGAGCCTGACCGCGGGCGCCCCCGTCGTGCATGAAACCTATGGCGTTGGCCGCTATGTCGGCCTGCAGTCGCTGACCGTCGGTGACCAGGCCGGCGAGGTCGTCGTGCTGGAGGACCAGGGCGGCGACCGGCTCTACGTGCCAGTCCACGCGCTGCACCTGATCAGTCGCTACACCGGCGCGGCACCCGAATCCGCGCCGCTGCACAAACTCGGCACCGACCAATGGTCGCGGGCGCGCCGCAAGGCCGCCGAGAAAATCCGCGACGTCGCCGCTGAGCTGCTAGACCTTTATGCGCGCCGCAAGGCCCGCAGCGCGCGCCCGCTCGCGGTGGGCGACCTCGAGTACCAGAGCTTCGCGAATGCGTTCCCGTTCGAGGAGACCGCGGACCAGGCCGAGGCCATCGACAAGGTGCTGCAGGACCTCGCCGGCTCGCAGCCGATGGATCGCATCGTCTGCGGCGATGTCGGGTTCGGCAAGACGGAAGTCGCGATGCGCGCCGCCTTCGTCGCCGTACAGGCCGGCAAGCAGGTGGCCGTGCTGGTGCCGACGACGCTGCTCGCCCAGCAGCACTACAACAACTTCCGCGACCGCTTCGCCGACTGGCCAGTGCGCACCGAAGTGCTGTCGCGCTTTCGCACCGGCAAGGAAGTCGACGCGGTCACGGCCGCGATCGAGAGCGGTGGCGTCGACATCGTCATCGCGACGCATCGGCTGCTGCACGCGCAGGTGCGCTTTCGCGACCTGGGCCTGATCATCATCGACGAAGAGCATCGCTTCGGCGTGCGCGACAAGGAGAAGCTCAAGGCGCTGCGCAGCGAAGTGCACGTGCTGACGCTAACGGCGACGCCGATCCCGCGCACGCTGAACATGGCGCTCGGCGGCCTGCGCGAGCTGTCGCTGATCACGACGCCGCCGGCGGAACGACTGGCGATCAAGACCTTCGTGACGGAGTGGCACGACGCTTCACTGCGCGAGGCGATCCTGCGCGAGCTGCGCCGCGGCGGCCAGGTGTACTTCGTCCACAACGAGA
>JBIITU010000143.1:0-7663 GCA_044340335.1 Steroidobacteraceae bacterium | reverse complement strand
CTGACCTGGCGGATCAGGTCGTCCGGGGGCCGCTCCGGCAGCACCTCGAGCGCGCCGCTCGAGCTCGCCGCGAGAATGCGCTCGTGCTCGCCGTACAGCACGAGATCGAGCGCACCGCTGCCGCGCCGCTCGTCATCGAGCGTCAGCATCGCCTCGATGTTGCCGGTGCCCGACAGGCGCAACGCATAGTTCTCGGTGCGCTGGGCATGCTCGCGCATGCGCAGATCCAGCGCAGCGCGCGACAGCACCAGGGCGTCGTTCAGGCCCTGCTTGATCTCGACCCGAAACCAGCTGTCGATGCCGCGGTTCAGGAACTCCAGCGAGAACACGTAGACGGTCAGCAGCGGCAGCACGACCAGCATGCCGAACACCGTCACCGTGCGCGTCGTCAGCCGCGACCCCGGCTCGTGGTTGCGCCAGGCGCGCACCAGCTGCAGCACCTTGCGCGCGAGCAGCACCCCAAACAGCGTCACGCCGGCAACGCTGACCAGCAGGATCCACGGCTGCAAGCGACCGAACTGCGCGGAGTTCTGCGCCGACAGCGCGAGCACGGCGAGCGCCGCGAGCACCAGCACCACCGCGACGGCGATGCGGATCGCGGTGCGGCGCGGTGTCAGCGCGGCAGCGACCACGTGTACCACTCCGTCTCGCGATGCCAGTCGTCGGTCCAGAAAAGCAGTACACGCAGCGCATCGGTCAGGCGGCCGCGCCGCACGCCGGCGCGCACCCTGACGATGTGATCGGCGTCCGAAGCCGCCTGGGAGGCCACCAGGATCGGCCAGCGATCGATATTGCCGAGCGCCTCGAGGGCTGCCTCGAGCGACGGATAGGAATCGAGATCGCGACCCTGCCCGCCGCGCACCACGTAGCGATCGCTGACGGTGTGGTAGACGAGTTCGCGCTCGAGCGTCAGGTCGACGATGCGGGCATCGCCCCAGAAGCGACGCTCGCGCTCGACGACCGCGCGCAGCTCGAAGGTCAGCGATACGCCGTCGCGCAGCGCAGCGCGGATCTGGTCGTTGACGGGGTACTGCACCCTGGCCTGCAACAGATAGACGCCATCCTCGATATTGACGAAGGCCGACTGCACGCCGAGCGTGCCGTCGAGGGCGTCGGCGCGCACCACCGGCGACGCCAGCAGCAGCAGGCAGGCGCCGAGCAGCGCGGCGAGCCACCGCGCCGGTGCGAAACTCGAGGAACGCTGCGTTGCGATCGTCATGCTGGCGTATCCACCCGACGCAGCAGAGCATAGTAGAAGCCGTCGGTATTCGCTGCGCCGCCCGGCAGCAGCTGCGTGCCGTGCGTGAGGCGCACCGCCTCAGCCGGCAGCGCGATGCGCTCGTGCGGCCAGGGCTCGACCCGCGCGGCCGGGGTCGCCGCGACGAACGCGGCCACCACCGCTTCGTTCTCCGCAGGCAGCACCGAACAGGTCGCATACAGCAGCAGTCCGTCGGGGGCGAGGTGCGCGAACGCGGCGCGCAGCAGCTTCGCCTGCTGGGCGGCAAGCGGTGCGATGTCGCTCGCGCGACGCAGCAGCTTGATGTCCGGGTGACGGCGGATGACGCCGGTCGACGAGCAGGGCGCATCGAGCAGGATGCGGTCGAACGGCGCTTCGTCGGCCAGCGCCGCGGCAGCACCGAGGTCGATCGCCCGCGAGCGCGCGCTGCGCCCGAGGCGCAGCAGTGTTTCGCCGACGCGCCGCAGCCGCACTGCATCGATGTCGATGGCCAGCAGGTCGGCGATGCCTGGTTGCACTTCGAGCAGATGGCCGGTCTTGCCGCCGGGTGCCGCGCAGGCGTCGAGCACGCGATCGCCGACGCGCGGTGCCAGCAGCTGTGCGGCGAACTGCGCCGCGGCGTCCTGCACCGAAACGCGGCCTTCGCGAAAGCCCGGCAGCGATTGCACCGACGCGGGGTGTTCGAGCACCACGGCGCCGGGACAGCCTTCGAGCGCCTGCCCGGCGCGGCCCGCCGCAGCCAGCTCGACCAGATACTCCGCGACGGTGGCGCGCGTCAGGTCGACCCGCAAGGTCATCGGCGGATGACGGTTGTTGGCCTCGAGCACCGCGGCCGCGCGCTCACCCCAGGCTGCCTGCACAGCCGCGACGAACCAGGCCGGATGCGCACAGGCGGCGGCCGGATCGCGATCCACCGCGGTGAACAGCGCGGCGCGCTCCGTGACGAAACGGCGCAGCACGGCATTGACGAAGCCAGTGGCCTTGGCCTGGCCCAGCGCGCGCGCCGCATCGACCGCGAGGTGCGCGCTGACTTCGGGCGCGGCGCGCGAGTGCTCGATCTGGTGCGCCGCGCAGACCAGCAGTGCGTGCAGCAGCGGCGGCATCTGCGCCACCGGCCGCGTCAACAGATGCTCGACGGCCGGCGCGAGGCGCAGGTACCAGCGCAACGTGCCGAGCGCGATCGCGCGCACGGCTGAGCGATCGGCGCGCGCCTCGATCGACTCGAAGACGTCGTCGGCCGAACGGCCCTGGTGCGCCACCGCTTCGACGACGCCGGCGGCAGCCGCCAGCGTCGCGGCGCCCGGCGCCAGTGCCGCGCGCGCAGTCGCGTCGCGCCCGCCGCTCATGCCAGCACCTCGCCGAGCACGGGCACCGCAGCCGCGAACTCGCGCGCCGTGACCGGCTTGCGACCGGGCCGCTGCAGCGCCTGCAGGGCGAGCGCCCCGCCGCCGCCGCAGACCACGACGAGGCCGCAATCCGCCAGCGCCAGCGCCTTGCCGGCGGGTGCGGCCTGCGCCGCGGCGGCGAACGGTTCGCGCGCGACAGCGTCGGACAGCAGCGGCTGCGCGCGATGCACGCGGACGATCTCGCCGCGGATGACGGTATCGGCGACCGGCCAGGGCTGGAACGCGCGAACCTGCCGATCGAGTTCCGCCGCGCTGCGCTGCCAGTCGAGCCGCGCCTCGGCCTTGTCGATCTTGTGCGCATAGGTCACGCCCGCGTCGGGCTGCGCCTGCGGCTGCGCGCGGCCGGCCTCGAGCTGCGCCAGCGCTTCGAGCAGCGCCGCAGCGCCGTCGCGCGCGAGGCGCTCGTGCAGCGAACCGGAGGTGTCATCGCTGCTGATCGGAACGCGCCGCTCGAGCAGCACCGGACCGGTGTCGAGCCCCGCTTCCATCTGCATGATCGCAACGCCGGTCTCGGCATCGCCGGCGAGGATCGCGCGCTGGATCGGCGCGGCACCGCGCCAGCGTGGCAGCAGCGAAGCATGGATATTCAGGCAGCCGAGCCGCGGCAGTTCGAGCGCAGCCGGCGGCAGGATCAATCCGTAGGCGACCACCACCAGCACATCAGGTTGCCAGGCCGCGAGCTGGCGGCGCCCTTCCGGGGTGCGCAGCGTCGGCGGCTGGTCGACCGGCAGGCCGTGCTCGAGCGCGAACTGCTTGACCGGACTCGCGCGCAGTTCGCGGCCGCGACCCGCGGGTCGATCCGGCTGCGTCAGCACACCGACCACGGCATGCGCACTGGCGACGAGCGCGGCCAGTGGCGGCACTGCGAAATCCGGCGTGCCGGCGAAGGCGACCCGCAATGACATGGGTGTGTCGGGCGGTCGAGGCGACGCGCTCAGAGCGCCGCCGCGCCGGAGTCGCCATTGCGGGCGCGCGCCGCGCGTTCCTTGCGGTCCTTGTCGAGCTTCTTGCGGATGCGCTCGCGCTTGAGTTCCGACAGGTAGTCGACGAACAGCTTGCCGGCGAGATGATCCATTTCATGCTGCAGGCAGACCGCCGCGATGCCATCGAGCTCGCGCTCGAACGGCTTGCCCTTGCGGTCGAGCGCCCGCACCGTCACCCGGTCCGCGCGTTCGACTTCGTCGTAGATGCCGGGCACCGACAGGCAGCCCTCTTCGGTCACCTCGACGCCGTCGCGCGCGATGATCTCGGGGTTGATGAACACCAGCGGCGCGTTCTGTTCCTTCGACACATCCATGACAATCAGCCGCTCGTGCACGTCGACCTGCGTCGCTGCCAGGCCGATGCCGGGCGCCGCATACATGGTCTCGAACATGTCGTCGACGAGCTTGCCGAGCGCGGCGTCGAAACGGGTGACCGGCACGGCGCGGGTGCGCAGGCGCGGATCGGGATATTCAAGGATTGTCAGACGGGCCATCCGGGCAGTTCCCCAAGGTAGTTCGTGTATTCGACTCAAACCTGTTGCCAATGTTCTCATTTAGTTGAGAATTGGCGCCGGGATTCCGTACGTGGGTCGCCGGCTTGGTCGCAGGCGGCCCCGTGAACCACTGCACACTGCAGCGATTTGACGATGCGCGCCTGACGGCCTTGCGAGTATAACAGCCAAGGCCCTGGGCCCCACCCGCATCGGGGAGTGGAGGATGCTTTTGAATCAGTCACTTAGCGCGAGCGCTCGCTCGCCGATCGCGTCGTTCGTAACAGCGGCCGTGGCGGGCCTCGCCCTGTCCGGTTGCGCCGTCTTCGGCGGCACCGATGACACGCCCGCCCCGGTGCGCAGCAGCGCAGCCGCCGAACCCGTCGCGATCGCGCGCGAGGTGCCGCTGACGGCCACCGAAGCCGCCGTCGCGGCCAACCCGTCCGCCAGTGCCGAGGCCAGTGACAGCCCCGCACCAGTCATCAACCCAGCCGCGCCGACCAGCTATACGGTCAAGCGCGGCGACACGCTGTGGGATATCGCCGCGATGTTCCTGCGGGATCCGTGGCTGTGGCCCGAGATCTGGCAGGTCAACCCGCAGGTCGAGAATCCCCACCTGATCTACCCCGGCGACCTGCTGACGCTGGCCTACGGCGCCGATGGCCGGCCGCAGATCCGCCTGACCCGCGGCGACGGCGCGCGCCTGAACCCGCTGCTGCGGGCCGGCGACGTCGACGACGCCATCGCCACGATCCCCTATGCGGCGATCTCTGCCTTCCTCGACCGCCCCAGCGTCGTGTCGAAGGAGCAGTTCGACACGTCGCCGCATGTGGTGGCGTTCCGCAATGAACACACCATGGGCGCCAACGGCACGCAGACCTACGTCCGCGGCCTGACGGCGGCCGGCGTCAGCAACCGGTTCGCCGTCGTGCGCGTCGGTGAGCCGATCCGCGATCCCGAAGACGGCGCGGTGCTCGGCTACCAGGGCACGTTCACGTCCACCGCCGTCGTGCAGCGCGTCGGCGACCCCGGCACCGTGGTGCTGACCGAGTCGGCCCGCGAGACCTTCCCGGGCGATCGCCTGATCGGTGGCGATGCCGAAGTGCCGGTGAATTTCGTACCGCGCTCGCCGTCGAGCGACATCAGCGGCCAGATCATCTCGGTCGTCGACGGCGTCACGCTGATCGGCCAGTACCGCATCGTCGCGCTGAACCGCGGCAGCCGCCACGGACTCGAAGTGGGCCATGTGCTCGCGATCGACACCGCTGGCGAAACGGTCCGCGACACCACCCGCCCCGGCGGCCTCGCCGGCATCAAGCTCGGCAGCACGTTCGCGCCCAAGGTCAAGCTGCCGGATGAGCGCAACGGCACGCTGCTCGTGTTCCGCGTCTATGACCGGATGAGCTACGGCCTGATCGTCTCGGCGGAAATGCCGGTGCGCATCGCCGACGTCGTGCGCACGCCCTGACTCGCACGCGCTCAGCGCTGCATTTGCGCTGATTTCCGCCAGATTCAGCGTGACGGCGGTGTCGCCGCCGTCGCGTAGTCTGGCGCGCGTGAACGACGCCACCGCCATGCGCGCGCGCCTTGCGCGCCTCCCCCACCTCGATGCCGCAGCGCTGCGCCGCGGCTGCGCGCAGCTCGGTTCGCTCGAAGCGCTGTGCACCGCACCGCTGCCGCGACTGCTCGCCGCGGGACTCGCGCCGCGCGTCGCACAGGCGCTGCGGGTGCCCGATCCGGCCCAGCTCGCCGCCGACCTCGAGCTAGCCGAGCGCCACGGGCTGCAGCTCGTCGCGGCCACCGATCCGCACTATCCGCCCGCGCTGCAGTTGTTCGCCGGCATGCCCGCCGTGCTCTGGGTGCGCGGCGATTGCAGCGCGCTGGCCGCGCCGCAGCTCGCCATGGTCGGTTCGCGGCACCCGACTGCGCTCGGCGCGTCGACCGCGCGGCAGTTCGCGGCGTGGTTCGCGCGCGCCGGCATCACGGTCACCAGCGGCCTCGCGCGCGGCATCGATGCGGCCTGTCACGAAGGTGCGCTGGGCGTCGGCGGCCAGACGATCGCCGTCTGCGGCCATGGCCTCGATCAGGTGTATCCACCGGAGAACGCCGCGCTCGCCGCGCGCATCGCCGCCTCTGGCGCGCTCGTGTCGGAGTTCCCGCCCGGCACGCCCGCGCGTCGGCACCACTTCCCGCAGCGCAACCGGATCATCGCCGCGCTCAGTCAGGGCACGCTGGTCGTCGAAGCCGCCATCCAGAGCGGCTCGCTCGGTACCGCACGCCAGGCCGCCGGGTTCGGCCGCGAGGTGTTCGCGCTGCCCGGCTCGATCCACAGCCCGGTGTCGCGCGGCTGCCATCAACTTATTCGGGACGGCGCCCAGCTGGTCGAAAGCGCGCCGGAGGTCCTCGAGCTGCTACGAATACCCTTTTCCAATCAATTACTTACGTTGCAGCATTTGCCCGGGTCGAGCGCCCCAATCGGCGTGCGGCGGTTGGACAAGGCCCAGGAAATCCTGTTAGATGCCGTCGGCTTCGGGCCGGCCGGTATCGACGATCTGGTCGCCCGAACCGGCCTTTCGAGCGAGTCCATAGCGTCTATGCTGTTGATTCTGGAGCTTGAAGGCGAAATCAGCGTGGAGCCGGGCGGGCGGTATGGCCGTCGCCGGAATATGACAAACACCCCATGACCGATACCCACGGCAGCGTTCTCGACATCCTGATCTACGTCTTCGATCGCTACATGCTCAGCGACGACCCCGACGTGCCCGAACGCGACGAGCTCGCCCAGGATCTGGAGCGCGCCGGCTTCGAGCAGGCGAACGTCGAGCGCGCGCTCGACTGGCTCGCCGATCTGGCTGGCGAGCGCAGTCGCAGCGAGGCGGCCGACCAGGCCGATGGCGCTGGCGTCTCGGGCCAGGGCTCGATGCGCCTGTTCAGCGACAGTGAGCTCGCGCGCCTGTCGGCCGAGTGCCGCGGCTACCTGATGCAGCTCGAGCGCACCGGCATCCTGTCGGCAGTCCAGCGCGAGATCGTCATCGACCGGTTGCTCGCGCTAGAAACCGAAGACCTCAGCGTCGATCAGCTCAAGTGGGTCGCGCTGATGGTGCTGTCGAGCCAGCCTGGCGCCGAACAGGCCTGCTCGCGGATGGAAGACATCGTCTGGGGCAGCTCGGAGCTCACGCACTGAAGCCGCCCGCCCTCAACCCGCCACCCCCCGCCTCCGACGGAGTGGCAGCGCGCCTGGCGCCGACCGCGGTCACACCGCGGTTTTTCGTTTCCGGCACACCACAATTTCCGCAGGATTAAATGGCCGACAATCTCGTCATCGTCGAATCGCCCGCCAAGGCCAAGACCATCAAGAAGTACCTCGGCAAGGACTTCGAGGTGCTGGCTTCGTACGGCCACGTCCGCGACCTCGTGCCGAAGGAAGGCGCGGTCGATCCGGAACATCGCTTCGCGATGAAGTACGACATCATCGAGCGCAACGAGAAACACGTCGAGGCGATTTCGCGGGCGCTGCGCAAGGCGAAGTCGCTGTATCTGGCGACC
>JBIITU010000193.1:0-6362 GCA_044340335.1 Steroidobacteraceae bacterium | reverse complement strand
CGCACCGGAATACTTCATCAGCAACGCCGTCATGAGCAGCGGCCCGATGATGGTCCACCACGCGCCCGCAGACAGCGCGAGCAGGTAGAAGCCCCACCACACGCAGAAGTCACCGAAGTAGTTGGGGTGCCGGGTGTAGCGCCACAGGCCGCGATCCATGACGCGGCCGCGATTCGACGGGTCCGCCTTGAAGCGCGCAAGCTGCGCATCGCCCACGGTCTCGAAGAACATGCCGACCGCCCAGAGCGCGATGCCGGCGTAGTCGAGTGGGCCGAGCGCCGCGGGCCCCAGGATCGCGCCGAGCAACGGCAGCGAGATCACCCAGGCCAGCACCGCCTGGAACACGAACACAAGGTAGAGGCTCTTCCACGTGAAGCCGGGCTCGTTGCGGGCGCGGATCGCCTGGTAGCGCCGGTCTTCCTCATGACCCCAGTTGCGCCAGGTGATGTAGCCGGCGAGGCGCAGCGCCCATAAGCCGACCAGCACGAGCACCAGCCAGCGACGGTCCTCGGCATGCGGCGCAAGCAGCGTGCTGCCCGGCGTATCCCAGTGTGGCGCCGTATACGCGAAGGTCAGCGCCGCAACGAGGAACAGCGGCCCCCAGATGCTGTCGACGATCGCGGCGTTGCGCTTCAGCACCGACACGACCCAGGTTGCGAACACCAGGCCGAGCATCGGCACCAGGGCAGACAGATACACGGACAGGTCGAACATGCGCATCCCTCGCAACGAGTCGTGAAACCCCGCCTCATTGTCCGCGCTCGTGCGGCGCACGGCAATGCGTCACAGCGGGCGGCAAGCGCCTGCCGCACTCAAGCCGGCCAGCACAGGGCCGATACCGGGTCTGACCCCAAGAACCCTGGCGAGGCCTGCCGACCCATGCTCGCGTTTATCGGAACGATAATGGTGCTCGCCTGTGTTGCAGGCGGCTTCCTCATGGTCGGCGGCAACCTGCTGGCGCTGTGGCACCCGTCGGAAATCATCATCATCATCGGCGCCGCGCTCGGCGCCTACATCACGAGCAACCCGCTCAAAGTCGTGAAGGGCGGCTTTGCCGGCGCACTCGCGCTGTTCAAGAAGCCGTCCTATGACCGCGCCGCCTACGTCGACCTGCTGAAGCTCATCTACGACCTGCTGGTCAAGGCACGCAAGGAAGGCCTGCTGGCGATCGAAGCGGACCTCGAGGATCCAAGCAAGAGCAACGTGTTCTCGAAGTATCCGGCCATCCTCGCCGACCATCACATGCTCGAGTTCATCACCGACTGCCTGCGCCTGATGGTCGGCGGCAACCTCGATCCGCATGAACTCGAAAGCCTGCTCGAGTACGAGCTCGAGACGCACCACAAGGAAGCGCATGAACCAGCGCATGCCGTGCAGGGCGTCGCCGACGCGTTGCCCGGCTTCGGCATCGTCGCGGCGGTGCTCGGCATCGTCAACACGATGAGTGCTCTGGAGGGTGCCGACACGGCGACGATCGGTTACAAGGTCGGCGCGGCACTGGTTGGCACCTTTCTCGGCATTCTGGTGGCCTACGGTGTCGTCGGTCCGATCGCATCGGCCATGGGTCATCGCGCACACGAGGAAGGCAAGGCCTTCGAGGTCGTCAAGATGGCACTGGTCGCAAGCGTGCGCGGCTATCCGCCCCAGGTGGCGGTCGAGTTCGCGCGCAAGCTGCTGTTCAGCGATGTGCGTCCGACCTTTGGTGACCTGGAGGCGCATCTCAAGGGCAAGGCGCCTGCGGGCAAGTAACGGGTTGCCGCAGCCATGGCGCAGGACAAAGGGGACGAAAAACGTCCGATCATCATCAAGAAGCGCAAGGTCGTTGGCGGCGGCCATCACGGTGGTGCGTGGAAGGTTGCATACGCCGACTTCGTGACCGCAATGATGGCGTTCTTCATGGTGATGTGGCTCATCACCGCGGTCTCCGAAGAAGAACGCGCCGCGATCTTCGAGTATTTCAAGAACCCGAGCATGCAGGACGGCACGGCGCCCAAGCCCGCACCCGGCCAGATGGGTCCCGGCGGCGCGAGCACGAGCCCGATCAACCTTGGCGGCGGCCTCGATGCGCCGCGCACCAGCCCCAACGAGGTCGAAGACATCGGCGCCCCGGTCGCGCCGATCGATGTCGAAGAGGCCGTCAAGGTCGCCGAGGCCGTCGAGAAGCGGCAACTCGAGTCACTCATGGAAGACCTGCAAGAGGCGATCGCCCAGAGCCAGGCGCTGGCGCCCTTCAAGGACCAGCTGCTGCTCGACATTACTCCCGAGGGGTTACGGATCCAGATCGTCGATGCGCAGAACCGGGCGATGTTCGCGATCGGAAGTTCGCGCCTGCAGGATTACACCGACACGATCCTGCGCGAGCTTTCGACCTATCTCGACAAGGTACCGAATCGCATCAGCCTGACGGGGCATACGGACACGACGCCTTACGCGGCGCAGGCCGGCTACACGAACTGGGAGCTGTCGGCAGACCGCGCCAATGCGGCACGTCGCGCGCTCGAAGCAGGTGGACTGTCGACCGACAAGGTTGCGCGCATCGTCGGCTTGTCTTCATCGGTGCTGTTCGATCGTGAGAATCCGCGCAACCCGATCAATCGCCGCATCAGCATCATCGTCATGACCAAGCGCGCGGACGAAGCGGCGCTCAAGACCGACGTGCCGTCGGCACTGCCACCGGCCGCGGCCATGCCCGCACCGGCAGCGGCAGCGGCCGCTGACGCGGCGACCGTTGCCGCGACAGTCCCAGCGGCGCCCGCGCCGACGAACTGACGCGGCCCGGCCGCGACCGCCGCTCGGGTCGTCGTACTGGTCGCCGCCGGGCTTCTGGCGTATCGTCATCCGCAGATCGTGGCTGAAGTTACCCAGCAATCCTTCGTCGTCCCGGCGCGGGTCCTGCAACCTGGCGCGCCGGCGCGCTGGTTGCGACTCGGTTGGGCCGACCTGCGTCACGCGCCGCGCCAGAGCCTGGGGTGGGGTGCCGTCACGGCCCTGCTGAGCATCGGCATCAGCGCTGTCGCGTGGGGTTGGGGCAGCTTCTGGCTGCTGCTCGCGATGCTGTCGGGCTTCGTGTTTATCGCGCCGATGCTCGCCATTGCCCCCTACTCGATCAGTTCGCAGCTGGCGCAGGGGCAGCGACCGTCGCTGCGCCGTTGCATCGCGGATCAGCTGCGGCTGCGCGGCACGGCCATGGTGTTCGCGCTCGTGCTGCTCGTGATCTTCCTGGTCTGGGCGCGCGCCGCGTCGATGATCAGCGTGTTCTTTCCATTCGAGGGCGATCCGGCCTGGCGCGAGCTGCTGCCTTACCTCGCGATCGGCAGCGCCGTCGGCAGTATCTTCGCGCTGCTGTGCTTCAGCGTCGCGGCGTTCTCGCTGCCGCTGATGCACCAGTACGACGTCGACGCCATCACGGCGGTGGTGTCGAGCTTCAACGCCGTGCTGCGCAACAAGCGCGCGATGGCAGTCTGGGTCGGCATCATCGTCGTGGCCGTGCTGCTCGGCGTGGCGACCGGGTTCCTCGGCTTCATCGTCACGATGCCGCTGCTCGGCCACGCGACCTGGCATGCCTGTCGCGAGACGCTCGATGCCTCCGGCTGGCCGCCGCAACCCGCATGAGGTCAGCGCTGCGCATCACGCTGGCAGCGACGCTCGTCGCGCTGTCATTTGCGGGCGGCACGACGGCAGCCGACACCACGCTGCTGCGCAGTTCACTGCTGGTCGCGGACGCGGATCGCTCCATCGCCTTCTACGGCCTGCTCGGATTCCGCGTCGAATCGGACACGGGCCGCCAGCCGCGCCAGCCGGAGGGCAACCCGTTCCCGCTGAACGCCGCGTCCACCTGGTACCGCCTCGTGATCCTAGGCAGCGCCAGTGGCACCGGGGGCCGGATCGGGCTAGTCGATTTCGGTGACCCTGCCCCGGCACCGCGGCGCGACAGCACGCGCGCCGTCGGGCGTGGCGATCTCGTGTTCGTGTTCGACGTCGCCGACGCAGACGCCCTGCACGCGGCACTGCGCCGCGAGGGCGCCGACATCCAGAATGAGCCACGAGTCTTCGTCTCGGCCCGCAAGGCACCCGACGGGCGCCCATTGCGCGGCAAGGTGTTCCACGCCTGGGACCCGGATGGCAACCTGATCGAACTGCTGGAGGCCCCCAAATGACGACGCTGCACGCCCGCAATCCACTGACGGGCGCTGAGGATTACAGCTTCGAAGTCGCCGACGCGACCGCCGTCGCCGCGGCCTGTGCCACGGTGCGCGCCGCGCAACCGGCCTGGGCCGCGCTCGGGGTGGAGGGCCGCGCCGCCGCGTTGCGGGCGCTGGCCGCAGCTTTCGGAGCGCACCGGGGGGCACTGCAGCGGGCGCTCGAGCAGGACACCGGCCGCCATCGCATCGCCAGCATCGAGGCGATGGCGGTCGACGGCATGATCGAAGCCGCGATCGCCAATGCAGCGCTCGTGCATGGCCAGACTGCCGAACGCGCCTCGATGATCCCGGGGATCAGCGGCCGCACGCAGCTGTTGCCCTATCCGGTCGTCGGCGTCATCGCGCCATGGAATTTCCCGCTGATCCTGTCGATGATCGACCTGATTCCCGCGCTCGCCGCCGGCTGTGGCGTGGTGCTCAAGCCCAGCGAAGTGACGCCGCGCTATGTCGATCCGCTGCGGCTGATCTTCAACTCGGTGCCCGCGCTGCGCGACGTCGTGCGCATCGTGCGCGGCCCGGGCAGCACCGGCGCGGCCCTGATCGACTGCGCCGACGCGGTGGTCTGCACCGGCAGCGTCCGCACCGGGCGGCTCGTCGCAGAGCATGCCGCGCGGCGCTTCATCCCGGCCTTCCTCGAGCTCGGCGGCAAGGATCCGGTCATCGTCACGGCCGATGCGGATCTCGAGCGCGCCGCGCAGATCATCGTGCGTGCCGCGCTGCTCGCCAGCGGCCAGGCCTGCCAGTCGCTCGAACGCGTCTATGTGGACCGCCGCGCGCACGATGCGCTGCTTGCGAAGATCGTTGCGCATGCGCGCGACGTGCGGCTGACCTGCGACGATCCGGCGGGACAGATCGGTCCTTTCATCATGGCGCGGCAGGCCGACATCGTCCGCGCGCAGATCGAGGATGCGGTCGCGCGCGGCGCGCGGCTCGAACTGGGCGGTGGGATCATCGAGCGTGGCGGCGTGTGGTGCGAAGCCACGGTGCTGTCGAACGTCGACCACACGATGCAGGTCATGCGCGAGGAAACCTTCGGCCCCGTCATTCCCGTCATGGCCTTCGACACGCTCGAGACCGCCATCGCGCTTGCCAACGAAGGCGACTACGGGCTGTCCGCGAACGTGCTCGCGGGTGATGACGCGGCCGCGCAGCGCATCGCCGAGCGCCTCGAGGCGGGCTTCGTCAGCGTCGGCGACTGCTCGATGTCGAGCTTCGTCATGGACTACGAATGGGAAGGCCTGCGCCTCTCGGGCCTGGGCCGGGCGCGCCTCGGCACTGCGGGGGTCGCGCGTTATCTGCGCGTCAAGGCCATCGTCACGCAGCGCGGCATGACGGGCACGATTGCGATGGGCGCGGATCGTTGAGTCGGTGCGACGCACGCCGCGCCGCGCGCGTCAGAGCTTCGGTGCCGGCGCACCCAGATCCGCGGCGAGGGATTCGATCAGTCGCCGGGTGACCGCGTCGCGCGCGGCCTGCTGCGCCTGATCGGGGCGGTAGGCATCGATCGCGGCCGCGTCCATGATGCCGTGCTTCGCGAGCAGCGCCTCATGGGTGGCCAGACGCTCGCGCAACACCGTCACTTCCATCGCGAGGCGCGTCGTCACGGCGACCAGCTGCGCGATGCTGGCCGACTCCAGCGGTTGATCGGGGCCGGTGCGCCGCGGCGCTGCAGTCGCGCCGCTCATGCCGCGCGCCTCGCCGCCGCTGGCGCGCGGCGCGCGCCGAAGAACAGGTAGTGACCGGCACCGAGTGGTTCGTACTCGGCGACGACCTCGTCGGTACCGAAGCCGGCGCCCACCAGCGTCGCGCGCACGTCGGTATCGGCAAAGCCGGTCCAGAACGGCTCGCCGTTGTTGCGCACCTGCCAGTCGTTCGTGACCTGCTTCGGGATCGGCAGCCGCGCCGGCTGGTACGGCACGTCCGCCGACAGGAACACGCCACCCGGCGCGAGCAAGCGCCGCACCTCGGCGAAGATGCGCGGCACCTGGTCGTGCCAGGTCTCGTGGAACATGATGTGCGAGACGATCAGGTCGAAGTGACCGTCGGGATAACCGGTGCGCTGCGCGTCGGCCTGGCGGTAATGCACGGCGCGGCCGGCATCCTCGGCCCAGGTGTGCGCGAAGCGCACGAACGGCGCGGACAGATCGAGCCCGTGCACTT
>JBIITU010000141.1:0-7761 GCA_044340335.1 Steroidobacteraceae bacterium | reverse complement strand
CGCGCGCCGGATCCTCGAATCGCACGGACTGACGCTCGAGACGTTGCAGCCTGGTCGCTTCGCTGTCGTGCGCGCGGCCGCCAGCGTGACTGCGCCTCGAGCGACCAGCTTGCCGAAGCGCAGCACCGCTGCGGCCGGCGAGACGCTCGAGGTCGTCACGATCTTCGCCAGTCGCTATCGCATCGACACGGTCGGGCTCGGCACGCCCGCCGCGCTCGAGCGCGCCGATATCGCCGTGCTGCCGGGCCTGGACGAGGACCTGATGCGTGTCGCGCGCTACCTGCCCGGGACGGCGACCAATGGGCTCTCGGCCCGTGCCAATGTTCGCGGTGGCCGTGACGACGAGACAGCCGTCTGGTTCGACGGCGTGCCGCTGTTCGAGCCATTCCACTTCAAGGACTACAGCGCGATACTCGGGATCATCGATCCCGCGGCAGTCGACCGCCTCGACTTCTACAGTGGCGTGTTCCCGGTCCGTTATGGCGATCGGCTCTCCGCAGTCATGGACATCGCACCGCGACTGCCGCGCGATGCGGTGCATCACGAACTCGGGCTGTCATTGCTGTCAGGGCACCTGTTGAGCGCAGGCGAAGTAAGCTGGCGCGGCGAGCCCGTTCGATGGCTCGTCAGCAGTCGCAGCAGTGTCACGCAACGGATCGCGCAGGCGCTGGGGCGTGATGACCTCGAGCCCGAGTTCTCGGACCTGCTGCTGCGCGGCGAGCGCGTGCAGGGGGACTGGACGTTCACTGCGGGCGTGCTGGCGCTGAACGACGAACTGCGGTTCGCGGACGAGAGCGCGGCCGACGCGCAGGTCGCCGCTGCGCGTTACCGCGACGGCACGGCGTGGCTGCGCGCGATGCACGAGTCCAGCGCCGGCCGGCAGTTCGCGCTGACGGTGTCCGCGGCGCAGCGGCGCACCGATCGAGAGGGTGAGCTGCAGCGTGCGGGATCCGTGTTCGGCGCAGTAGACGATCAGCGCCGCATCGAGTCGGCCCATGGACGCGCCGAGTGGCGCGATCCCGCCGCATGGATCATGGGCGCGGAGTGGCTGGACGTCAGCGCGCGATACGACTACGCGGGTGCCGCTGCGTTCGACCCGCTGCTCGCTGCGTTGTTCTCGCGCCCCGCGGCGTATCAGCGCAACGCCGCGGTCGTCGCGGACGGTGTGGCGTTTGCCGTTTACGGTTCGCGCCTGCTGCAGTGGGGAGAGCGCTGGCGCCTCGATCTGGGATTGCGAGTTGACCATCGCGACTATCGCTCGGACGCGAGCGCGGCGCTCACGGGCACGGACCTGTCGCCGCGCATCGCGGTCGAGCACGTCCTCGATGCGAGGACGACGCTGCGACTCAGCCTCGGGCGCGCGACCCAGGGCATGCGTCCCGACGAGCTGGATGTGGCCGACGGTGACAACCGCTATGCGCCGGTGCAGCGTGCGGATCAGATCGTGCTGGCGGTCGAGCATCGGCTCGGTGAGAGCGGCATGCTGCGCGCGGAAGCCTACCGCAAGGATGTCGCGAATCCAGCGCCCCACAGCGAAAACCTGCTCGACCCGGTGACCCTGCTGCCTGAGCTCGAGGTCGACCGCGCCCGCATCCAGCCGCAGAGCGCGCGCCTGTATGGCATCGAGTTCAGCGGCCGCCTGCGCCCGTCGCCCGCCTGGACGACCTGGCTGAGCTACACGTGGTCCGAGGCCAACGAACGCGTTGCCGGCGCCTGGGTCCCGCGCAGCTGGAACCAGCTGCATTCCGTGGCGAGCGGTGCAGCCTGGACGCGTGGCGCGTGGGAGCTGTCCGCAAACTTGCTCTGGCACAGCGGTTGGCGCCGCACCGACGTCGCGCAGATCGATGTCGCTGCGCCAGACATCGTGCGTAATGCGGCGCAGTGGGATGATTACGCGTCGCTCGACCTGCGCGCTGCGTGGACGAAGCCGCTGCCGCGTGGGCGGCTGCGCATATGGGCCGATGTCAGCAACGCCACGCAACGCCTGAATCCGTGCTGCAGCGAGCTGGCGGTCGATCGCAGCGGCGACGTACCTGTGCTGCGGGCGCGGGAGCGCGGCTGGTTGCCCCGCTATGCGATCGTCGGCGCGACCTGGGAGCTGCCGTAGCCGGGGGTTCCGTTCACAAGAACACCTTGGCTGCCGCGCCTGCCATTGCACACCCCCCGATGACGGCGACGACTCCGATCCGCGAACCCAGCAACACGAGTGCGGCGACCAGCGTCAGCAACGCTGCAAAGGCGTCGAACTTGCCGCTGAAGCCCTGCGGCCACCAGGTGTGCCAGGCGAAGAACAGCGCGAGGCTTGCGATCACGCCGACAACCGCCGCGGTGATCGCCGTCAGCGGAGCGGTGAGTCCAAGCTGTCCGCGCGTCGATTCGACAAGCGGAGCGCCAGCCAGAATGAGCACGAAAGACGGCAGGAACGTGAACCACGTGACGAGCGCCGCTGCCACGACTCCGGCGAGCCACTGCTGCTCGGCGCCGAACGGCGCCTCCACGTAGCCGGCAAGAAAGCCGACGAAAGCCACGATCATGATCAGAGGCCCTGGCGTCGTCTCGCCGAGTGCCAGTCCGTCCATCATCTGCGGCGCGGTCACCCAGCCGTGCTGGTGTACCGCGGCGTCGTAGACGTAGGGCAACACCGCGTATGCACCACCGAATGTCAGCAGGGCCGCGAACGTGAAGAACACCGCCATCGTGGTCAGCGTGTGATCTGCGCCGACCGTCAGCAGCAGTGCCGTCATCGGCAGCAGCCAGAGCGCAGCGCCCACAGCGAGTACCCGGAAGAGGCCGGACCGTCCGAACCTGGCGTGCGACGGTGCCGGCGTGTCGTCGTCAATGATGGCGGGACGAGGTACGCCGCCGGCGGCCGGCAGGACTGAGCCCGCGAGGTTGAACGCATCGGGCGCCACGCGCGCGCCGAGCCACCCCGTCGCCGCGGCGGCCAGAATGACCAACGGGAACGGCAGCCGCAGCACCGCGAGTGCAAGCAAGGCGCAGACGGCCACGGACCACAGCCACGCGTTGCGCAGCGTGCGAGACCCGAGTCGATACGCCGCATGCAGCACGATCGCCGTGACGGCTGGCTTGACGCCATACAACATGCCTGCGACCCAGTCGATCTGGCCGAAGCGCAGATAGGCCCAGCCCAGCGCGGTCAACAGCACGAACGATGGCAGCAGGAACAGCAAACCTGCACAGATGCCGCCCCAGGTCCGGTGCAGGAGCCAGCCGACATAGATCGCCAGCTGCTGCGCTTCCGGTCCCGGCAGCAGCATGCAGTAGTTCAAGGCGTGCAGGAACCTGCGCTCCGAGATCCAGCCCCGGGTCTCGACCAGATCGCGGTGCATCGTGGCGATCTGGCCCGCGGGGCCGCCGAAGCTGATGAAGCCCAGCCTGGCCCAATAGGCGAGGGCCGTGCGGAAGCGGATGTGGTGGGTGGCTGCGACGGCTACGCATCCTCTGCGCTGCGACCCTGCCACTGTAACGCGTTTCAGCGGCGCGTCTGTCGTTCCACTGCGCCGCGCAAGCGGGTCACGGCGTCGTCCCGTTCGGTGTCGTTGCGCATCAAGCCGGCCTGGCTCTGGGCGAGGAGCGGGTTCAGTCGATCGCGCAGCTGCGGCAATTGCGCGACCAGGTCGTGGATCGGCTGCGGGCGGGCGATCAGATAGCCCTGCACATCGACGCCGCCCAGCGAACTGAGCAGAGCGAGTTGCGATGACCGTTCGACGCCTTCCGCCGTAACGGCGAGATCGAGGTCATGGCACAGCCGGACCATGCTGGTCACGATGGCCGCGGAGCGCTCGTTCTCGTCGATCGAGGCAATCAGGCTGCGATCGAACTTGATCCGCGACAGCGGCAGGCGCTCGACCGACGCCAGCGAGGAGAACCCGGCGCCGAAATCGTCGAGCGCGATCGTGACACCCATGGCGCGCAGCGACTGCAGTGATTCGGTCGTGCCGCGTCCCGTCTGCAGCACGTCTTCCGTCAGTTCGATCTCGAGGCATTCGGGTTCGAGGTCGTGGTAGCGCAGGGCGCGCTCCACTCTGCCGATGAAATCGGCAAGCATGAACTGGCGCGACGACACATTGACCGCGACGCGCATGTCCGGCCAGCCCTGCGCGCGCTGGCGCGCCACGGTGCTGAGCGCAGCATCGAGTGCCCACAGATTCAACTGCGTCAGCAGGTCGGTTTCGGCGGCATAGCCGATGAACTCACCGGCGGTGGCGATGCTGCCGTCGGGCCGGCGCCAGCGCAGCAGCGCTTCCGCGACAGTCACGCGGCCGCGCGACAGCGACAGTTCCGGCTGGAAGTGCAGCAGCAGCGCATCGTCGCCGACCGCCCGTCGCAGCGCCTGCTCGGTGCGGAACTTGCGATCGCTGGCAGCGAGCAGGCTGGGACTGAAGCCGTGGTACCGGTTGCGTCCAAGTGCCTTGGCGCGGAACAGCGCGGCGTCCGCCGATTGCAGCAGCGATTCGGTGTCAGTGCCATGTTCAGGCGCCTGCGCGTGGCCGACGCTGGCGCTGATGACGATCTCGCGCTCGCCGATCTGCAACGGCTGCTGGAAACTTGCGATCACCCGCGCCGCCAGCTGTTCGATTTCCGCCGGATCGCGCACGTGCGTCCTGGAGATCGTGAATTCATCGCCGCCGAGTCGGGCGATCAACGCCTCGCGGCCGAACTCGCGGCGCAGGTGCTCGGCGACTGCCTTGAGCACCTGGTCGCCGAAGGCGTGGCCGAGGCTGTCGTTGCTGGTCTTGAAGTCATCGAGGTCGATGACCAGCAAGGCCACGTGCGAGCCCGTGCCCGAGGCCACTTCGATCGCGGCATTCATCTCGTCGTACAGATGGCGGCGGTTCGGCAATCCGGTCAGCGGGTCGTGCATCGCCAGGTGGCGCAACTGCGCGGTGCGCTCGACGACCCGATCCTCCAGCAGCGCATGCTCGGCTTTCAGCTGGGCTTCCGCCTTGCCGAGCGCACTGGCCATGTGGTTGAAGGAGCGCGCCAGTTCGTCGATCTCGGCAGGGCCGCCCGGCGTCACGCGGGCTGCGAGATCGCCGACTGCCAGCCGTCGCGTACCCTCGCGCAGGCGCCGCACGGGTGCGACGATGCCGGCAGCGGTCAAAACGAACACGCCCAGCACGACCGCCAGCACCGACACGCTGACCTTGCGCACCGATTCCTGCGCTTCGGCCGCGATGACCTGTGCGCGTTGCACGCCTTCTGCGATCTCGCGCCGTGCAGGTTCGGTCAGCTCCGCATGGATGCGTGATTCAGCCTCGGCGACCCGGCTGAGGAACGCCGCGTTGGCTTCCTGGATCTCGGCGAGGCGCGACAGTGCGGCGCGCCGCGCCGCGCCAGCGCGCGACAGATCATCACGCATCAGCTCGAGCCAGGCGCCGCCGGGTGACCGACTGAGTTCGGCCTCATGCAGGCGCATCGCGGCCTGCATGCGTCCCTCGGCGCGCGTCAGCGAGTTCGAGGACAGATCGTTGGACGCCGAAGCGGCCAGCATCGCCGCGGCCTGCAGATCGCTGATGGAAGTCGCCAGATCGCTGAGTGAGCGACGGCCGACGTTCTGGTCGCCCACCCAGATGCCGGCGCCGCCGGCGCGCGTGACGCGATCCCGCATCCGGTTGATCGCTCGGGAGTAGCTCGCCAGCGCGTTGCGTCGCTCGAGGTCCATGCGCAGCAGCGTAGCGGCGTCGGCGGGCAGGGCATCGAGCGTTGCGGCCAGCTCGATGGATTGTCTGGCGCTGCCGATGTCGAGACGCGCCGCCTCGAGCTGGGCGCGGGCAGCATCGAGTCCGTCGCCGGCGGTGCCTTGCAGCGTCGTGGTTTGAAGCGACTGTGCAACGACGTTGGCCAGGTCGCGGACCGCACCATCGAGTGCAGCACTGCCGCGGACGACCGGTTCTGCCGCGGCATAGATCGCGAGGATGCGCGTGGCGGAAGTCTGTGCCCGCTCCTCGATCATGCGGTTGCCGGTCAACAGGACGAGCACGACCGCCGCGGCGCCGCCGGC
Source organism: Steroidobacteraceae bacterium (assembly GCA_044340335.1). Taxonomy (GTDB): domain Bacteria; phylum Pseudomonadota; class Gammaproteobacteria; order Steroidobacterales; family Steroidobacteraceae; genus UBA964. The sequence continues at coordinate 1,736 of JBIITU010000141.1, read as the reverse complement.
CAGCCAGCCGATGATGCCGAGTCCACGCTTCGATGTGCCGGGGGTGCCCATGGTGTGACACCCATGCTGACGCGGCACGGCGGGGTCGCGCTGCGCATTACGTCGCGTCCGGGCGAGTTCGTGCCCGGATTATGTCTAAATGATCTGTCAGCGCGGCGGAAGTTCAGGCGTCGGAGCCGGTTCGTCCGCGTCTTCCGTCAGCAGGCGGGTGCGCTCCGGCGACACGCCAAACGAGCCGAGCGCGTGCCGCAGCATCGCGCGTGCCAGTTCATGCTCACCGAGGATCACCCTGCCGATATGCCGTTCGCGCAAGGCCTGATACTCGCTCTCGCTGTGGGTCCGAACGACCACATCGATATGCGGATTGGCTTCCGTTGCAATCTGCAGCGCACTGCGCGTCTGGAAGCTGTCTGGGGAAGCGATGATCAGCAGCCGGGCCCGCGCGATACCCGCATGGTGCAGCAGGTCCGGCAACGTCGCATCGCCGAACAGCGCCGGGGTGCCCTCGGCACAGAGTGCTTCGTAGCGTGGCTGGTCGCGTTCTATGACGATGAAGGGCAAGCCCTCGGCCCGCAGCACGGGGGTGATGGTGCTGCCGACGCGTCCGTGGCCGATCACGATCGCATGGTTGCTGAGCGTCGTTGCGACGCTGGCAGGTGGTGCCTCGATGGTAGCGGGTGCGCGCTCGAGCGCGCGCAGCAGCGCGGGGCGGGCGCGCAGCCAGCGCTCGATACCCGGCTGCAAGGCGAAGAACAACGGGTTGAGGGTGATCGACAGCAGGGCGCCGGCCAGCACCAGGTCGCGGCCGTCGGGCGGCAACAGGTTCAGCGACACGCCGAGTGCCGCGAGGATGAAAGAGAACTCGCCGATCTGCGCAAGACTCGCCGAGACCGTCAGCGCGGTCCCGACCGGATATCTGAACAGCAACATGATTGCGAATGCGGCCAGCGACTTGCCGACCACGATCACGAGCAGCACACCGAGCACCTCGAGCGGGGCACGCACCATGATCGACGGATCGAACAGCATGCCGACCGACACGAAGAACAGCACCGAGAACGCGTCGCGCAGCGGCAGCGACTCCTCGGCCGCGCGGTGGCTGAACTCGGACTCGCGCATCACCATGCCGGCGAAGAAGGCGCCGAGTGCGAACGACACGCTGAAGAGCTGCGCCGCCCCGAACGCGATCCCGATCGCCGCGGCGACCACCGCGAGCGTGAAGAGCTCGCGCGATCCGGTCCGCGACACCTGCCAGAGCAGCCAGGGCAGCGCGCGCTTGCCGAAGACCAGCATCACGGCGATGAAGGCACCGACCTGCAGCAGCGTCCAGGCGATCGTGGGCCACAGCGGCGCGTCGGACACCGAATCGGGCACGGTGCCGCCGAGCACGCCGGCGAGGGGCGGCAGCAGCACCAGCACCAGCACCATCGCGAGGTCCTCGACGACCAGCCAGCCGACCGCGATGCGCCCGTTCAGCGTATCGATCGCGCCGCGCGCCTCGAGCGCCTTCAGCAGCACCACCGTGCTCGCGACCGACAGGCACAGCCCGAACACCAGCGCCCCGCCCCAGGCCCAGCCCCACCAGGCCGCGAGCCCGGCGCCGAGCGCGGTCGCGACCGCCATCTGAACCACCGCGCCCGGCACCGCGATGCGACGCACCGCGAGCAGGTCGCCGAGCGAGAAGTGCAGCCCGACGCCGAACATCAGCAGCATCACGCCGATCTCGGCGAGCTGCG
>JBIITU010000475.1:0-7774 GCA_044340335.1 Steroidobacteraceae bacterium | reverse complement strand
AGTTGTACGCCGCGGCATTGCCCGGATCTTCACGGTTGCCCGTCGCGTCGTAGGCGTAGGACTCAGCCGTGGGAATGCCGAGCCCGCTCGGATGAGTCGCTGTCGTCAGTCGACTCACGCCATCGAAGCCGAAATCGTGCGTCCCATCGGGATCCACGATCGTGTCGACCCGACCGGCCAGATCGTAGGTGTAGTTGATCGGGCCACCTGGCATGCCAATCTGCGAAATAAAGTCGCGTCGGTTATTGGCGTTACCTATTGACCCAACATATCCACCGGCACCTATCTGCAAGAACGTCAGTCGATCGAAGTTACCAAGGTACGTCGGAGAGATGCCGGCCGCCTGAGCTCCTCTCGTAAACGAATGTCCTGTCAACCGTCCAAGATCATCGCGTAGACGGGACTCAAGTACCGGCGCTGCATCCTGCAGATTGAGCGCTGAGACTTCGAAGTTGCGGTCGTATCGGTACTCCAAAACCTTATCGCCACCGGGGATGTACCTGACGGTAAGGTTGTACGGCCGATTGAGGGGATCGTAGGTCGTTGTGTAGATTGGCGTCGCTTGAACTCCAGTGTCCGTAACGCTGAGAATGTTCCCCTCATTGTCACGCGCATATGACATGGTCCGCAGCGGCGTCGTCGCGCTGATCGAAGCGAAATGCCGGACCGCCTTGATCGGACCCCATGTCTCGTACTCATAGTCGACGCGTTGGCCGCGAGCATTGATCATGCGCTCCAGGCGATCGCGGACATCGTAGACGTACTGAACCTGCTGGCCACCCGGAATCGTGACTGACGTATTTCGCGACAACGCGTCGAACGCGTAAATCGTATCCTGGTTTTTCGGATCTCGGATGCGGGTCAGATTGCTCGCCGCGTCGTAGGTGTACTCAGTGCGCAGATTTGGCGACACCCCCCTCTCAACCACGGCCGTCAGCCGATTCAGATCGTCGTACTCGAACGTCGTCTCGTTGTTGAGACCATCCAACGCTCTTACGGGGTTCCCGGCTGCGTCGTAACTGTATTGCGTACTGACAACTCCGTCGCTCGAGGTGATGACACGCCCACCTAAATCGTACGTCATCGTTCTGGGAGCGAAGTTCTCCGCTTGTACGCTTGTAAGATCTGAAAACGCGTTGTATGTACGCGTCTCGACAATTGCTTCCTGTGGTGCACCGGAGTAGACACGCCGCCTGATCGTCGACAGCTGCGCCAGCTCATTGCGCTGAAAGTCGAGTATCGTCGCACCGTTCGAAATGCTTGCAGTTGAGGTGCTGCCGACGGCGGCCAGTCCCAGATCGGTTCCGGCCCAAGTCAGGTGCGTTACCTCGCCCCTAGGATCCGTAATCGTTGCGACCATGTTGTTCGGGCCATAGGTCATCTCGGTGAGGTTGTTCCGAGCGTCCCAGATTCTGGTCAGATTCCCTCTCGCGTCGTACTGCATGGTCCGGCGCAGCTGCGGTTGCTCGACGCCTCCAATCTCAACTGCCTCCTTGGTGACCCACTCCCCTGTGTACGTCATGGCGCTCCTGACACCATCCGGGAGTGTGATCGAAGTCAGACGTCGTCGCGCGTCGTACCCAAACACCGTGGTCTGAAAGCTGCCGTTGTCGCGGCGCTCTCGCTCTTCGATCACATTTGTTGGTCGTCCATCCGCTCCATAAGCAAATACGTACTCGGTCCGAAAAATCTTAGTTGGATTGAGACTGGATACGACTTGCTCGCTCGCGACCCAAGTGCCGTCGTAAGTCCTGGTTCGAGTCACCGTCTCACCAGAATCTAACGTCACCGACTCCGTGAGGACATTGCCGATGGCGTCGTGCGTGTAGTTGACGGCCTGCAAGAGATCCAACGAAGACGGGTTCCTCTGCCAAGTCTCGCTTCGCGTTAGGCGCTTGTTCGCGTTGTAGATGAAGCGACTTTCGTTGAGGAGCGGATCCGTGATCTTCGTGACTTTGCCCGTCGAGTCGAATTCGTAGGCGGTGACACGAGCAACGTTCGTCTGCAGATCCCTGGCGGTCTGCACCGTCCGGGCAAACGGGATCTCGTAGGCAAACGTGTTCTCAAGTCGGTAAGCAGTAAGCGGAGGTCCAGGAATGGGGTATGGGCCAACAAGCTCACGGCTAACTCGGCCTTGCGCGTCGTACTCAATCTTGACCAAAGGTGTCGCGGCGATACCACCAACCGCTGAAGTCATTCGATGATCGTCGTATGGATTGGCGTTAGACGAGGGCGGCGCCATCCCAAGGGCACAGTAAGGAAGCTCATAGAGGAACTGTTGCAGCCATTGCTCGTTGAGCGATCCAGGGCCGCGAACGCTTCTCAGATTTCCGGTTGGCTCGGTAGTGCTGAACTGGCAGCCCGGACTAACCCCAGGGGGAAGCCAAGACCGGTACTCTGTCTCATAGGTTATCGTGCGACCGGCGTTGTCAACGACAGTAGCCAGCCTACCGTTGTCCTCGTTGTACGTGAAATCAACATAGAGCCCGGTTGAGGTTCCGCCATAACCTCTTTCCTCGATGCGCGTAAGCCGGAACGTCATCGCGGTTGTCTGAATGGTGGATGTGCCTCTCCCATCCGGATGCATCCCCCTAAGTGGCAGACGCCCCCGGGGATCGTAGGTGAACTCGTGACGATTGCCTTGAGGGTCCTCGTGGGCGGAAAGCCGACCCTCGATGTCGAAGTAGTCCTTGAACCCCGTCGCATAGGTCACGACAAAGGTCCCGTTAGGCTGCTGCGCTAGGGTCGCCCGAACTCCACCAACCTCACCAACGTAATTGCCACCCGCGAGCACAAACCTTTCGCGCGAACCACAGCCATACCGGAACACAATCGACTGATCGGGATACTCGTAGAGTCTGCGATCATGCGTGAACGCCCAGCCGTAACCGAGCGGAGTATCGAGCGTCGACTGACTGTCATAGTGACGCGTGATCTCGATCGGAAAATTCCCGTTGACCACAAGATCCGTGTGCTGAATGGACTTGGCACCCGTGAACAACTCAACGGGATTGCTGCTCTTTCCACACGGTTCGTCATCGTCACTGTCGAACAGACACGCGATACCTCGGCAATTCGGTCGCTTCGGCGGTTCGCCGCGAACGTTGCTGCCATCTGGTTGACCACCAAAGTCATGTGCCTCAAGAGCAGCGCCGTATCCAAGCAGAACCACCGCGACAAGCGCCCGCAGAATCATAGACAGGGACTGTTTTGGCACTGGCATGATATTGAGTCCCCTCACTGCGGCGGTGCGCTGGCTGAAGTCTCGGGAGGAAGCGGTCTCAGGCCTCTGGAGGCTCGGTATCGTGCATACGCCTCTGTCGCTCCGGCGACGTCACCCGTCGCGTCAAGACTCTGCCCAAGACCGAGCCAGGCACTGCGGGGCGGCGAGGCCTTCTGTGTCACAGCGCGATAGTGCGACGCGGCGACGGCAGGCTGGCCCTGCTTCATTGCAATTCGACCAGCAAGAAGCAGCGCGCGGGTGCTGTCAGGCGTTCGCTCCAGTACTGCTGCTACGCGACGCCCCGCCTCCTCCAGAGCTTGCGGCTCTTGACCTCGCTCCGCCAGCAGCGCCTCTGCGATCTCCAACTGCTGCGCGTCGGAGGGCCTTCCTCTGGCACTGACCTGCAGCTCGAGTGATCGGGGGCTCTGCGTCTTTGCCGGAGTCGGGCGAGCCTGCGCGATCGCCTGAGCCGCGCAGAATAGAACTGCTGCGGATCCGACGAGCATGAACTGCCACGCTGGTACTTGGTTTCGAGGTCTCATGGCGCGCTCTCCCTACCCGTGGTCACTCTGACCTTGACGCTCACGATCCCGAAAGCGCCATCATAGCCACGCAAGTTCACTGTCACCGTTCTCTCCCCGACGTCGGCCTCTGTTGGCTTCCAAGTCCACTGTAGTGGCAGGAAACCAACTTCGTTCTCAAACACAAACACGCCGTCCACAAAAAACACCGGTTCAAATCTCTGCGACAGAACCAACTGACGCATCTCGGGGGGCACATCAATGACCACAGGCACCACACTGCCTGCCGCCACGGATGGAATGGATCGCGAATCGCCAATTCGAAGAACTGCGCGGTAATCACGCCTTAGACTGGGATGCAGCGATGCTCTAGCACTGACCTGCCGCAATGACCTGCGTTGGGGTGAGCCCGTTGTGGTAGCTGCCTGCGCAGCGCGTCCGACGATGATCGAGTTCCGGGGGAGCGCATACGTAGTCACTCCCACTGCTAGCTTCGGGTGGCGACCGAGGGGGAAGGACCCCGTCGCATCAAGTCCGTCCCAACTCTCTTCCTGGACGCCCGCCGGACGCGCAGCCATGTTGACGATTGCGGCAAGCAGAGGACCGTTATCATCTAGCCCCACACGCAACTTCACGCGCGCCGGTCGCCCCAGCACGTATGTCACCCTCCCCGTCTCGGGGTTCCAGCGCACACCGTCAACCGACACGGGTTCAGCCAAGTTATCGTCGGTCGGATCGAATACCGCTGCGGCTCCACGTTCTGTCCGCGCAGCTAGCGTGTATGCGTAGGCATCCTCGGGAACTCGTTCGCCGCGCTCATCGTCGATTCGCCACGATAGCGAGTTCTCACCGGCGGGCATCAATCCCTGCGAAGCGACTGTCCTGATTAGCGCGTCACCTGCGTCATAGATACGAAGCTCGACAAATGCGGGCTCGTCAAGAGTGAAACGAACGGTAAACGAATTCTCCGGACCTACTACGAGAGGCTCGCCTTGCACACCGGCCAGGGACACGCCTTGTGCGTCAACGCAGACGCACGCCATCAGGAGCGCCCCGGCCGTCATAAGCGCATTACGCATTACTTGCACCATACGGGTCCTCGCGCTCCAAGCAGAGTCTGCGTCAATTGCCGCACCCGACCATCCCGCACACGGGCCACCCAAATGTTGGGAACACCATCAACCACCCGCTCAAACGCGATTCTGGATCCACTCTGGTCGAACGTGGGTCGCGCATCCAAACCCTGGTGATACGTTAGCCGCTTAGCAGGCGCATTGGCGCCTGACATATAGATCTCATAGTCTCCGGACCGGTTACTCGAATATGCGAGCACCTCGTTCGGACCGACTGCGACGTCAAAGTTGTAACGCGATGCGACCGTAATCTGTTCTAGCGCTTCCCCATTGGCGCGTACCCGCCACAAGTCGTGTACCGAACCGCCGTCACCCGAAGCAAAGTAGACCCAAGTTCCGTCCTGACTCCAGGCTGGCTCATGCTGAAGCGCATCCATGCTTGTAAGCCTGCGAATCCCGGTACCGTCCCGCCGCGCGAGGTAAATGTCGTTGGTGTCAATTCCACCTGCGCGCGCGTAGGAGAAAGCAATCGAGTTCCCATCTGGTGACGCGGCAGCATCGAGTACCGGACGAGGCAGCGCGGACAGTGTCGAGAAGGTCCCGGTGTCTGTACTCAACATGCCTACCGAACCATCGTTCAGCGTCACAAGAAGCGCACCTGAATCCGGTAGACATGAGACACGCGTGGCGTCCGCCGAGAACCTTGAGACGACACGAGCGCTGTTCCTGCTCGGACTCGTCACGGCAACCTGCCAGACACCATCAGTGAACGTCAGGAACGCAATCTGATCCGCACGAGCAGGCACCGTCATGCTGCTGACGAGCAAGAGCAGGAAAATTCGAACCCCGGCGCTCACTGTCACATGCCCAAATAGAGCGCACCGCGGAACAAACTTGTAGCTCCAGTCGATGTGCTCGTGGCCTGAATGACAAACGTCCACGTCCCCTCTTGAGTCGGGCTGATCAAGATATTGTTCGTGTCCGTCGGCGAATAACCCCGCCACTCAACTGTGTCGTCCGTTCGACCCGGGACGAGTACGTTGTTCTTCAGTACAACGGCTGACGGATCTGCTGGATCCAACACGCCCGGCGGAAGCAATTTTACGGTGACGTTTGCTGCTTGATTGACTCGGTAGGTGATCGACGTCAACTGATCGAAGCTGTGAACAACAACATTCATCGTTGGCTGAATGGCCTGAATCTCGTAGCCGGTGCTCTGAGCCACCGAGTACACTCGAGGGCTCGTGACGCCGGTAACGATGAAGCTAGCCGGGGCCAGCCTGATCGGCGCATCGAAGTAGGTGTCCGTGCTACCTGACACAATGCTTCCATCTGGTCGCCGTCCATTCCACGTGAAGGTCTGCGGGCCACCAGGATGCGGCACCCAGTTCACGCTGTTGAATGGCAGCTCGCCGCTCGGCGTCACCTCAAATCGAACTCTGGACGCGGAGTTCAAAGTGTAACCAAGTGATAGTGGTTCGTTTCGATACGCGTTGTAGTTGGGCGGAATGGCACCGCTTCCCGATCCAGTCTGGCCGCCCGGACCCGGATCGTAGGTCAGCTGGCGAGTACCGTCGCTTGCGGCCAACACAAATCGATAGGCTTCGTCAGGAACGAAACTTCCGGTCCCGTCCCGGCCGTCCCATACCAACGAATACCGGCCGGCGGCACTGAAAGTCTGGACGTACTGTCTAACCATCGGTCCGCCCTGCTCGGGCGTGATAGTCCACGTTACTGTCGCCGGATGGGAGATCGTGAAGGAAACTGCCGCTGTATCACCGGCCACCGGATTGAAGAGATCACCAGAAGCTCCGTGCGCCGAGCTTGAAACACTCCGCACCACTTGGGTAAGCGTCATGTTGTTCAGGTTGATCGTATTCGGAACGGTGACAACGTTGCCTGCCTGGTCGGAAACACGCAAACGCAGCACGTATACCCCTTGTGGAAGTGCTACCGTCCCATCGTTCTGTGTATTGACCACCCACTGCCCGAGTACGCCACTCGGCACCGAGGAAGTTCCAGAATCTATGGTGGTCCATGCCACCGGCGCTGAACCTGATCCATACTCCAGTACGTACTGAACAAAGTTTGTGTCTGATGCCGCTCCGAGCACTGATACCGTCAGTACGTTCGTCAGCACAGCGTTGTTCGCCGGCGTCGAAATCGTCGCTACAGGTGGCGTCACATCGAGTGTCGTATCCCGATACCCAATGACCTCACCTGCGGGGAGCGACACCTCTAGGGTGTAGCGCCCATCTGGCTGGAGGGCGTTAGAGCTGTTTCGTCCATCCCACGACGCTGACACCGACACTCCAGATCCAGAGTACGTTCGCACCGCCTGCTGAGAAGTGTTTCGGACTGTAACTGTCCACGAGCTGGACTGACTGAGCGTGCCGCTCAAGGCCGTTACGTCCTTGATGCCGTCACCGTTCGGCGAAAAGAAGACTTGAGAAATGCTCAGGCCGCCTATGCCAGCACCGACAAGTGGCCCGGACGCCGGCGAGGAGAAGTTGACGGTGGTTGTCGGAGATCCGCTCGTGAATCGTATCTGCTGCCCAACAACTGGAGTAGCAACACCCCAATAGTTGCCCGTGGCATTGATTACTACGGGATTGGAGGTACCGTAATCGAAGACTTCCAGCTCTGCATTGGTGCTCCCGAAGAGGTCATTCCCAGTGATGATGGGATTCGGGACCAACGCAGCCGAATTGCTATCGTTTCCATCGAGATAGATCCCCACCCCGTTGTAGGCGATGACGTTGCCAGTTATCTGAGGTGCCGATGCCCCGAGGAGATGGATGCCCCTCGAATTTCGATAGATTCGATTCCCCTGTACGACCGGTGAAGAAGCGGAGAGGTAGATTCCGGTTCCCTGGCCATCGTAGTTGTCGAAAGTCGAGCGACGAATTTCACTGGCAACCGTCGCGTTGACAAGAGAAACGCCTCGCGAGCTGTAG
>JBIITU010000140.1:0-7794 GCA_044340335.1 Steroidobacteraceae bacterium | reverse complement strand
CTCGGCGCGGGAGCGGCGCTCGCGCGGCGCCAGCTCGGCTGAGCGCCGCGGCCGCACGATCAGGGGAACAGCATGGATCTGGGATTGCGTGAGCGTCATGTCGCCGTCGTCGGCGCGAGCGGCCTGCTCGGCCGGGAAATCGCGCGGGCACTCGCGACCGAAGGCGCGCGCGTCGCGTTGCTCGGTCGCGACCCGACAGCGCTGGCGGCACTGCGCGACGACTGCGTCGCGCGCGGCGCCCACAGCGCAGATGCCGAGGCCTGCGACGTCAGCGACCCCGCGTCGGTGGACGCAGCCATCGCGCGCATCGACGCGCGGCATGGCGGCATCGATGTGCTGATCGCCGCCGCCGGCGCCGCGCAGGGCGGCCTGTTCTGGGAAATCGATGACGCCGCCTGGCGCACCAACCTCGAGGCCAAGCTGTTCGGCAGCATCCGCGTGCTGCGCGCGATCGCACCGCGCATGGTCGCGCGGCGGCGCGGCCGCATCGTTGTCGTGGTCGGCAACACCGGGCGTCAGCCCGACGCCCGCATGCTGCCGGGTGCCGCCGCGAACGGCGCGCTGCTGGCCATCGTGCGCGGGCTCGCCGAGGAACTCGGACCGCACGGCGTCGTCATCAACGCGGTCAACCCGGGACCGGTCCGCTCACCGCGCTGGGATCGGCTGATGCAGGCAGCGGCCTCGCACGCAAACAGCAGCGTCGCCGACGTCGAAGCGCCGCATCTGGCGCGCGCGGCGCTGCGCCGGCTCGGCAGCGCGCAGGAGATCGCGCAGCACGTGCTGTTCCTCGCGTCTGACCGCGCCGGGCACATGACTGGCACCGCCATCACGGTCGATGGCGGCACGACGAAATCGATCTGATCGAGGGGACACAGGCGCATGGTCGATCAACTTGGGTACCGCGGCCGCATCGGTGTCGTCGTACCGTCCACCAACACCAGTTGCCAACCCGAATGCGAGCGGCTGCGGCCGCGGGGTGTCACGAACCACATCGCCCGCATCAGCATCCGCGAGCGGCCGCTGACCACCGAGCAGGCGTTTCTCGAGCACGTCGAGGCGATGCGCAACGGCATGCGCACCGCGATCGACCAGGTCGTCACCTGCCAGCCCACGCACGTGATCATGGGCGTCGCGCTCGAAGCGTTCTGGGGCGGTGTCGCCGCCTCGCAGCAATTGCAGCAGGAACTCGCCGAACGCGCCGGACTCGGTGTCTCGATGGGCTCGACCGCCACCGACGCCGCGCTGCGCCGCCTCGGCGCGCAACGCATCGCGGTGCTGACGCCCCATCAGCCGCGCGGCGACGAACAGGTCGGCAACTGGTTTCGCGAGGCCGGTTACGACGTGCGGCGGCTGATCGGCCTGAAGTGCGCCTCGCCCGTGCTGATTGCGCACACCACGCCACAGCAGGTCATCGCGGCGCTGCGCGAGCTCGACGGCGACGACATCGACGCGCTGGTGCAGGTCGGCACCAACCTTGCCGCGATCGAGCTGTGCGCCGAGGCCGAGCAGTGGTTCGGCAAGCCGGTGCTTGCGATCAACGCCGTGACCTACTGGGATGCGCTGCGCCGCTCCGGTATCGAGGACAAAGTGTTGGGGTGCGGGTCGGTGCTGGAGCGGTTCTGAGCGGTACGGACGGAGTCGAAGTTACGTGTTGAAGGCGTGGTTGCTCACACCAACGGCTGGCGGACGCCGTGAATCCATCCCTGGAGGCTCGCGCGCGCCATCCCTGGCGCGCGACGCCGCCAGCCGCTGGCGTGACCAACCACGACGGCAGCCCGCGCCGTCGCTTCCGTACGGCGCAGTCAGAATCACGCGGTCTGGTCCGCCGTGAATCCGACCTCGATGCAACTGCAGCGAAGCACTCCGCGGCGCCCAATCAGCGCCCGTTCAATCGAACCGTATCGGACGCACCGGTTCGCAGACGACGCCGGATCTGGAGAGCGCCGGACATGGCTCGCGTCGCATTGGACTGGAGCGCGGCGTCGCGCGCCAGGGATGGCGCGCGCGAGCCTCCAGGGATGGATTCACGGCGTCCGCGCGCCAGTCCAATGCGACGCGAGCCGCGTCCGATGAAATCCACATCCCCCGTCATCATCGCCGGCGGCGGCCCGACCGGGATGGCCGCCGCGCTGTTCCTGATCGAACGCGGCGTGCCGGTGGTGGTGCTCGAGCGCGGCGCGACGCCGCACTCCGATCCGCGCGCTGCGACCTACCATCCGCCGTCGCTGGAAATGCTGGCGCCGTCCGGGGTCACGGACGACCTGCATGCGGCGGGCATCATCGCGCGCACCTGGCAATGGCGCGACCGCGCCGCGGGACTGGTGGCGGAGTTCGATCTGGAGTCGCTGCACGACCTGACGCCGTATCCGTACCGGCTGCAGTGCGAGCAGCACAAGCTCGTTGCGATGCTGCAGCGGCGGGTGGCGTTGTCACCGCTCGCCGAGATCCGGCTCGATTGCGAGTTGCTCGAAGTCGCGCAGGACGACGCCGGCGTCACGGTGCGCGTGCGCGAGGCAGGCCGCGAGGCCACGCTGCGCGGCGGCTGGCTGATCGGCGCCGATGGCGGCCGCAGCGTCGTGCGCAAATCACAGGACATCGATTTCGCGGGCTTCACGTGGCCGGAACGGTTCCTCGTGATCACGACAGACTTCGACTTCGCGCCACTCGGCTTTGCGTTCAGCAGCTACACGATGGACCCCGCCGAGTGGACGGCGACGTTCAAGATCCCCGGCGAAGATGGTCGCGGCCTGTGGCGCTGCGTGTTCCCGACCGATCCGGCAGCACCGGAACGCGAACTGCTGGACTTCGAACTTGCGGCGAACCGGCTTGCGGCCTTCGTGCCGGCGAGTCGCGCCGCGCGCATCGTGCACACCAACCTCTACGCGGTGCACCAGCGCGTCGCGCAGCGCTACCGGGCCGGGCGCGTGCTGCTCGCCGGCGACGCGGCGCACGTCAACAACCCGCTGGGCGGCATGGGCCTGAACTTCGGCCTGCACGACGCGCACAACCTGGCGGACAAGCTCGCCGCGGTCTGGCACGGGCGCGCGGACGCGGCGCTGCTCGACCGCTATGACCGACAGCGGCGCGCGGTGGCCGAGCAGTTCCTGCAGGCGCAGACGATAGCCAACAAACAGACGCTCGAGGAACGCGACCCGGCCCGGCGAGTCGCGCGCCAGGAAGACATGCGGGCGACGGCTGCCGACCCGGCGCGCGCCCGCGCCTACCTGCTGCGCACCGCGATGTTCGAGGGCCTGCGCGCAGCGGCTGCCATCGAGTGATCCGTACCACGCTACAATCGGGTTCCCCACACAGGACCGCGCCGTGACATGACCTGGCTCAAGCGCATCGGCATCGCCTTCGCCGTCCTGATCCTGCTGCTCGCGGTGATCGCGTTCGATTTCCTGCGCCATGGCGGCCAGTTCAAGACTCTCGAGCCAGCCTTCGCCGGCAGCTGCGAGACGCTGCCCCTCGACGCCAGCGCCGAAGACGTGCGCATCGATCACACCCGCGGCGTCGCCTATCTCTCGTACCTCGATCGGCGCGCGCAAGTCGAGGGAGAGCCGGTCACCGGCACGGTTACGCTGCTCGATCTGAACGTCGCCGAACCGCGGCCGCGCCCGGCACTGCTCGCGGAGCCCCCTGCATTTCGCCCGCACGGCATGTCGCTGTACCGCGCCGGCGACGGCAGCCTGCGCCTGTTCGTGATCAGCCACCCCGCGGGTGCAGGGCACGAGGTGCACCTGTTCGAGCAGGGTTCGACTGGCGCCTTCCAGGCCGTGCGCGTCGTCCGCGATCCGCTGTTCGTCGATCCGAACGCGATCGTCGCCGTGGGACCGATGCAGTTCTATGTTGCGAACGACACGGGCGCGCGCAACGGCTTCGAGCGCGTCACCGAAATGCTGTTCCGCCGCGGTCTTTCCACCGTCGCCTACTACGACGGCGCAACCGTCCGTGTCGTCGCCACGGGCCTCAAGTCCGCCTCCGGCATCGCGATGAGCCCGGACGGCACGCGGCTGTACGTCAGCGAGACCGCCGGCAACCGCATCGCGGTGTTCGCGCGCAACGGCGTCTCTGGCGACTTGGCTCTGCAAGGGCATATCGAACTCGGCAGCGCGCCCGACAACATCAGCGTGAACAGCGATGGTTCGGTCTGGGTCGCGGCGCATGCGAAGGTGCTGGCGCTGATCCAGCACTTTGGCGACGCGACAAAACTCGCGCCGACGCAGATACTCCGCCTGACCATCGGCGCAGACGTTGCTGCGACCCAAGTCGAGCAGGTGTACCTGAATCTCGGCGAAGAGATCTCCGCCGGCAGCGTCGGCGCGGTCTTCGACCGCCAACTGCTGATCGGCTCGATCACCGAGCGCAAGCTGTTGCGCTGCCGACTGCCGTAGCGCAGCCGGTGCTGCCGGTCTCGATATTGAGCGTCGCCCGCCGACCAGGCGCCCGACCGAACCGCGGCGGTGACGATCAGGGGTCATTGCCGGTACCCTGATTCTCGCCGATAACCGATCCGGCACAACGCGGAGTCATCCCATGTCGATCAACCGTCGCCAGTTCGTGACCACCACCGCCGCGCTCGCGGTCGCCGCTTCGATGCGCAACACGGCCTACGCATCCGGCGCGGGCGAACCCGATGTCATCGTGATCGGCGCGGGTCTGTCGGGCCTGGCGACCGCGATGGAACTCGAAGCGAATGGCCTGCGCGTACTGCTGCTGGAAGGGCGGCAGCGGATCGGCGGACGCATCTACACGCTGTTCGACGTGCCGGGGCACCCCGAAGTCGGCTTCAACTCGCTGGCGAACGCCTACGGCCGCACGATCGACATGGCGGCGCGCGTCGGCGTCGAGATCGTCAACCTCGCCCCCAAGCTGCTCGCGAATCGGGCCGGCCAGGCGCTGTTCCTCGACGGCAAGCATGTGCCGCTGAAGGACTGGCCGAGCCACCCGCGCAATCCGTTCCCGGCCGACATGAAGCAGCTGCCGCCCTGGGGCTGGGCCGATGCGATGTTCAAGCGGCACATGCCGTTCCCGGATCTCGAGAACTGGTATGACCCGCGGCACGCGCAGCACGACATCTCCGTGCACCAGTTCCTGAGCTCGCACGGCGCCACCGAGGCGATGATCCGGCTCGGCTACGACACCAACATCGCCTATGGCACGACATCGCACGACGTCTCGCTGCTGATGCAGGCCTTCACGGATCACTGGCAAGCAGTGAACCGCGGCGCGATCATGGGCTTTTCGCGCACCGGCGCCGCGAACGCGCAGGGTGTCGCAACACCGGCCGCGCCGCCGGCCGCATCGATGGACGGCGTCCTGATCGGCATGATCAAGGATGGCAACGAACGCCTGACACAGGCGATGGCCAAGCGCATCAAGGGCGACCTGCTGCAGGGCAAGCGCGTCGTCGCCATCGAAACCTCGGCGACCGGCGGCAAGGTCCGCTGCGCCGATGGCACGAGCTACCGCGCCAAGGCCGTGGTCTGCACGATGCCGTTCTCGACGTTGCGTCACGTCGCGATCGATCCGCTGCCGCCCGCGCGGCAGCTCGGCGCGATCACGAAGCTCGGCTACATCCCGATCACGCAGTTCCATCTGGTGGCGAAGCAGCCGTTCTGGGAACAGGACGGCCTGTCGCCGTCGATGTGGACCGATGGGCCGCTCGGCCTCGTGCTCGCGCAGCGGTTCTTCGGCAAGGAGAACGAAGTCACCAGCCTGACGGTCTGGTGCCGCGGCAACAACGGCCTGTTCATCGACCGCTTCGGCATCGAAGGCGGCAAGCAGCTCATCCTCGACGAATTCGCGCGGCTGCGACCTGCCTCGAAGGGCAAGCTCAGCGTTGCCGCCGTGCACTCCTGGACAGCCGATCCGTTCTCGGCGGGCGACTGGGCGATCTACGAACCGGGCCAGGTCACCGGATTCCAGAATGTCGTCGCGCAGCCGCATGAGCGGCTGTACTTCGCCGGCGAGCACACCGCGGTGGGCAGCCGCGGCGTCGAAGCCGCGCTCGAATCCGCCGAGCGCGCCACGCTCGAAGTGCTGGGCGCCCTCGGCTGAGTCACGCCGCGGCGCGGCTGGGTGGCGCAGCCCGGCCGCGCCACCAGATCAGCCAGACGAAGCCGAACAGCGACAGCGTCATCCAGCAGAACTCGTGCATGTTCCAGTGCTCGACGCCGTAGCGGGAGAGCTGCTCGAACAGGATGAACGCGACCGTGAATGGCACTGCCGACAGCAGCGCCGCGACTTTCCAGGCCTTGCTGCGCGGGCGACCGCTGATGGCCACCTTCCACCACGCGATCAGGAACAACACCGTATAGACGTTGATCATGATGACCCAGGTCGGCTTGGGCGCGTACAGGAAGTAATGGTTGATCCAGAACGCCGTCGCGCCCAGGAAGGTCAGCATGACGTAGCGCCACTCCTCGAGTGGCTCCTTCAGCAGGCTCTGCCACATCCAGACCAGGAACACATAGACCGTCCAGGTGCCGAACAGCAACTCATAGAACTGCACCTTGCCCTGCCAGGCATCTTCGAGCGGCGGCATCCACATCGCGGCGTCTCCCTTCCAAGCGTGTCGCGGAAACACCATACTTGAAGGCTGCAAGACCACCCGGGCGCAATCGCTGCGGCTGGCCGTAACGTGGAGGGGAGACGGTGTCAGGTTCGCACAGCGCCCCGTGGGCGGGCATCACCGGCTGGGGCAAGTGCCTGCCGCCAGCGGTGCTCAGCAACGCCGATCTGGCGACCTTCCTCGATACCGACGACGACTGGATCACGAGCCGCACCGGCATCCTCGAGCGGCGCGTGTCGCACGTGTCGCTGGCCGAGATGGCGTACGTCGCCTCCGCGCACGCCCTCGCCTGCGCCGGTCTCACCGGTGGCGACCTCGACCTGATCGTGTTCGGCTCGACGAGCTACGACGACCAGTGCCCGAACATGGCCTCGGGCCTGCAGGCACGGCTCGGCGCGTCTGGCTGTGCGGCCATGGACATCAACACCGCCTGCACCAGCTTTCTGTACGGCCTGTCGACGGCGACCGCGATGATCCGCAGCGGTGTCGTGCGCCGCGCGCTGGTGGTCGGCGCCGAGATCATCTCGCCGTTCATGGACTGGAGCGATCGCAACGTCGCGGTGCTGTTCGGCGACGGTGCAGCCGCGGTCGTCGTCGAGGCCGTCGACGATGAGCAGGGCGTGCTGCTCGAGAAGCTCGGCTGCTATGGCGATGCGCGCGAGATCCTGCGCATCCACGGCATGGGCGGCGCGTACGCGAACCAGGGTCGCATCCTCGGCGATACGAGCTGGCAGTTCGAGGGCCAGGAGATCTTCAAGAAGGCCGTGATGGGCATGGGCGGTGCCTGCGAAGACGTGCTCGCGCGCGCGGGCCTCGGTCCCGAGCGGATCGATCTGGTCGTGCCGCATCAGGCGAACCTGCGCATCATCGAAGCGGTCGCGAAGCGCGCCGGCGTGCCGATGGAACGCGTCTACGTCAATGTGCAGCGCTACGGCAACATGTCGGCGGCCACCGTGCCGGTCGCGCTGTGCGAAGCGCTGGACGAGGGCCGGATCGCACCCGGCGCGACGCTGCTGGCGCCGGCCTTCGGCGGCGGCCTGACGTTCTGCGCGCATCTGATCCGCTGGGGCCAGCGTGTCGCGCCGCTCGCACAATCGGCGGTGCAGCTGCCGCCCTGCGATCGCAGCGCGCTCGAGATCGTCAACGCGCTGCGCGCTGCAAAGGGTCGGCACGCGTGAGCACGACGGCTGCGCCGCCCGCACCCGGCGCAGCGGATCCGC
>JBIITU010000139.1:0-7829 GCA_044340335.1 Steroidobacteraceae bacterium | reverse complement strand
CGTCGGCGTTTGGATCGACACGAACTGAAGCGCTACGGCGGCGCCAGACCCGGGCGTGATGCCGCCACGGCCGCCTGCGTAACACCGGCCTCGCGGAGTGCGTCCGGCACATCATCCCCCGAAATCAACGCTGCACAGAGCTGACCGAATGCGGGCGCAGTTTGGATGCCATAGCCGCCGAGCGCCGCCGCCCAAAAGAACGTCTCATCGGTGGCAGCGTAACCGCACACGGGCTCACCATCGGCCACGAAAGAACGCAGCCCCGCCCAGGTACGAATCGGCCTGCCGATCGTCATCGTGGTCGCGGATTCGATGCCGTGAATGCCGAGTGCGATGTCGAGTTCCTCGGCCACCACGTCGTGTGGTGCGACTGGATCCGCATTCGCCGGCGAACCGAGCAACAGCCCCGCATCTGGCTTGAAGTACCAGGTTTCATCCATGGCAAGCACAGCCGGCCAGTTCGCGACCGCAGTGCCAGCAGGCGGCTGGAAAATGAACGCCGAGCGACGACGTGGTTCGAGTCCGATCGGCGCCACCCCCGCCAACGTGGCCACTTCGTCGGCCCACGCGCCGGCAGCATTGACCACACGTGACGCGCGCATCGCGGTACCACCCTCGAGTCCAATCCGCCATCCGTCAGATTCGCGGTCGAGGGCCACGACCCGCTTTCCGGGTGCGAACTGTGCGCCCTGCCCGCGCGCGCCGCGCAGAAAGCCCTGCAGCAGAAGATCCACGTCGATATCCGCAGCCTGCCGATCGTGAATCGCAATGACTGAGGCCTCTTCGCGCAGCACGGGTACCCACTGGCGCGTGGCGCGGCCGTCGAGGATTTCTGCATCGATACCCTCACTTGCGAGTCTTGTCTGCAGGGCGAAGGCCGCGACGCGCTGTTCCTCGGTCGCTGGGTACAACGCGCCACGCGACCGCAACAGTGGCTCAGCTGCAAAGCCGAACGGCGGGGCACGGAAGAATGCACCGCTTGCCCGGGTCAATGCTCGGATGCATCGCGGACCATAGGCCTCTGTATAGAGGGCGGCAGACCGACCGGTAGAGTGATACCCGGCAGCGCTTTCGGCCTCGAGCAGCAGCACACTCAGGCGTGGCGCGAGATGGTACGCAATCGACGCGCCGACGATACCGGCGCCTACGATCGCGACGTCATACTGCTTCATGCGGCAACCGGTCGAGACGATTTAGGTCCTCCGACTTCATGGTCACAGGCGAACGCACTCCAGTGCCTGCCGGACATCTGCAACGAGATCCCGCGGATCCTCGATGCCGATCGAGAGCCGCACCAGATTGTCGCCGATGCCGTAAGCCTGTTTGCGTTTCACGTCGACGTCCGCATGCGTCATGGAGGCAGGATGGCTCGCCAGGCTTTCGGTGCCACCCAGGCTCACCGCCAAACGCACGACTCGCAGCGCGTCCAGGAACTGGAACGCCTGCGGCTCACCGCCCTGTAGCAGGATTGAGAACGTCGAACCTGCGCCGCTGCATTGCCGGGCATAGAGACGGCCCGCTGACGACGACGGATCCAAGTGGCCGAGGTACAGGACCTCGAGAACTTTCGGGTGCGTGCGCAGGAAATCGGCGACCGTCGCCGCGTTACTGGCCGCCCGCTGCATCCGGATCTCCAGCGTCTCGAGGCTGCGCATCAGCAACCAGGCGGAATGCGGGTCCAGCATCGAACCCAGGAACGTCCGCAGCGCCGCCACCTGCGCGATGTCAGCGGCGCGCCCAAGGCAGGCGCCGGCGATCACATCGGAATGACCGCCGACATACTTGGTCAGCGAGTACACGACGAGGTCCGCGCCGTGCGCGAGCGGCTGCTGCCAGACCGGCCCCAGCAGGGTGTTGTCCACGGCGAGTCTCGGCCGCCCGTTGGCACTGGCCAGTCCGTCGAGGATGCTTGCGAGGCCGTGCAGATCGATCAGCGCGTTGGTCGGGTTGGCAGGGCTTTCTACGAGCACCATCCGCAGGTGCCCCGTCTGGTTCGCTTCCTTCAAGACGACAGCGATCTCGTCCATCGCGGCGTTGGCTGGAAAAGCGACCGTACGGATCCCGAACTCCGGCAGCACCTTCGTCATCAGGTGATCTGATCCGCCGTACAGCGGGTCCGAGTAGGCGATGACGTCGCCGGGCTTCACGAACGTCAGAATCGCGGTCGAGATGGCCGCCATGCCGCTCGAGAACACGGCGCTGCGCTCCGCCCCGTCATGCATGCAGAGCCGCTGTTCGAGAATCTCGAGGTTCGGATTGTTGATGCGCGAATAAATCAGCCCCACACTCTCATCGGGGCGGCGCTCCCGGAGACCGTAAGCGATCTCGAAGAACTGTTTGCCCTGTTGTGCCGTCCGGAACGAGAAGGTGGAGGTCTGGAACAACGGGCACTTGACCGATCCCTCGGAGAGTTCGGGGTCGTACCCCAGGTTGAGTAGCTGTGTCGCAGGTGCCCATGAAGACACCACCGAATCGCGCTGATCTGGATCCACTAGATGACTCCCGCCGCAGTTCCGTTGGAATTCGCGTTAGACGATGCGCGCTGCGATCTGCCGTGCAACTCGTCGAGCAGTTCCCTTGCGTCGTATACCTTGTCGAGCACCTCAGCCAGAGACGCCAGGTCCACGGAAATCGTGCGGCTGCGACTGGCGTCAAGCGCGAAACTGCCAGACATGGAGTACTGATTGCCGTCGAAGACAGTTGCCACGACATGAGCATTCGCATCGAGCAACGGACTCCCGGAGTTGCCGGGCATGACGTCGGTCGACGATAGAACATTGAGCGGCGTGTCGGCTTCTATGCGGCACCGCGCCGAAAGCCATTGTTCGGGCAAATTGAAAGGCGGTGCCCCGGTTGCAAGCGTAAACAGCTCACCAAGACGCGTGGCATGCGGAGTGACCTCGCCATACTCTGTCCAGCCCTCCACCCGGCCGGGACTCAGGCGAATGGTTGCCGTTGCGTCGGGCGGTCGTGTCGTCCGATCGACTGTGGCTCTTGCGATAGCGATCGATTCAGACAGCCGAGCCAACGGAGCTTCAACTTCCACGCGATTCCTGTCCCGAATGGAGACGGCGAACGGCTCGAACGCGCCGAGCAATGCCAACAACGGGTCTGAACTTGCTTGCACTGCCGGCAGGCCACCCTCCCAAAGCCGCATCCTCTCCGAGGCGGATTGCAGGTTGGAGCCCGCGATGACGCGCGCGGCCAACCGGTCCAGGGGCTCCTGCATCAAGTACGTCGCGACCAGGGGGTGCCGCGGCCCCAGCCACTCCTGGAGACGCTCCAGCCAGAACTGCAATTGCAGCGCCTCGAAACTGGAATCGAAGGTGGCAGGAACGCTCAGCGCTTTCGCGAACCGGTGAATGCCGCTGTCCGAATACTCTCGTTGCCGTTCGTTGATATCCTTTCGCCGCTCGGTCGCACCTCGCACGATGACTCGAGCGTGGCGGGCCAACTGCCCCGCCCATTCGATCCCGATCTCGACGAGAGCGTACTCTTCATTAAGCCGCTCACGTCGGGCTTGCACCTGCGACACCTCGGCCCACGGGTCGCCGAAACCACTGGGTAGCAACGCACTCGCGGTGACTCGCTGGCGCAAGCCTTCCTCTGCCTCGGTAAGGCGGTGCCAGAATTGCGGATCGAGCAGTGCATCGAGCTGCAGCCGCTTGATCTTGATCCAGTTTTCGAGCATCACGCGCGTCCACATACTGCTTCGAGCTGCATCGGCGCCGCTCTGCGCATACTGGACGTAGCGACCACGCAGTTCAGAGGCGAGCAACAACCAGCGCGGGAGCTCGAAGCGGCGTTTGAAGTCGAGCTCCGCAACCGACCTGCCTCGATCGGTTGGCATCGGGTTACCGGACATGATCACCGGGATTCCGCAAGACGCGCCCGTGAATCGGACAGGCAGGTAGTTCAAGGTTCGCGCGGGCACGCCGTCGCGGTAGAGGCGCACCAGCGCAACATCAAAACACCAGCGCGGAAACTTCAGGTTGTCGACATCACCACCAAAGGCTGCAACGGCACTCTCGGGCGCGAACACCAGGCGAATGTCGGTATACCGCCGATAGCGATATAGCCAATACTCCGCACCACCATGCAGAGACACCGCCACAATCACTTCGTCGTTCACACCGGCGTCCAGCAGCGCCTGCTGCCGGGTGGCTTCGATCTGAGCGAGAGCCTCCGAGGACGACGACGTCGATTCTTGCGCAACCGCCTCCCGTACGAGCGTCGTCACATCCTCTGACCCGATCAGGACATCTGCGATTCGCGAATCGCATTTGATTTCGTCTTCACGCCGCCGTGCTAGCCAGCCGTTAGCCAGAAGATCGCGCGCCGGCGTCGAAGCGTCGACCAACGACGACGCGACGCAATGGTGACAGGTCAGCACCAGCCCGTCCGGTGAGACGACGGCCGCCGAGCCGCAGGAGGTCGAGTTGGTCGAATACAGCTTTACCGTTCCAAGACGAACTCGGTCCACCCAGTCGGAATCGATTTTCAGCCCGAATCGACGATTCAGCGCGTCAATCGGAACGCTGTGCGGAGGCCATAGCCCTTCGCCGGAGACCTCCGATGCCAAGCCGGCGGAATCAGCGCCCGCAACTGTCATCGAACACGCGCACCAAACACGCGATCGTAGTGCGCCTTGATCGCGTCCCAGGTCATTCGACTCGCGCGCGCCGTACCCGCAGGCGTGCCACCGCATGCCAGGAAGATGTTCAGCAGCGAGTGAAACAAGGCCGGGCAGAACGTCGTGACGTTGTTGGGCAGCGGCGTGATATGCCCTGTCTCCGGCAGGCACAGGTGCTCGAACGGAAAGGCGACGCCCTTGGCGCGCAGTCGATTCACGACCAGATCAGACCCCCAAGCACTCGGCCACATCTGGTCGTCCACCCCAGAGATCATCAGCAAAGGACCCTGAGCGCGTTCGACTGGAATCGCCAGGTTCTCCCGAACCTCCGGGTGATCGACCTCCGCCTTGGCTTCGGGCGTCAATGCGTAGCCGTTGGGCTCACTTTCACCGCGCCGCCGAAACTCCTCGATCGTCGGCGTCGGTGCCGGCGGCGCAAACGGGATGTCCTGGCCGTGGTAAGTCCAGCTCGAGCCGCTGATGCCTTTCTCAGGATCCCAGCCCGCCGCCGCAACGAACATCGGGACGATCGCGATCGCGCCCGCGACATCGTTGGGTAGATGTGCAGCGAGGACCAGCGTCAACTCACCACCGCGCGAGGCGCCCTGTACCGCGATCTTCGTGGCGCCCAGTTCGCGACGCATCCACGCGAACCCTTCCTCGAAGTACTCCAGCGGGATGCTCACGACGGCCGGCGGGAGATCCTCGTAGGCGAAGTACGCGAGACTGACGACGTCATAGCCCAATGAAGCCAGCAACGGTGCGTATCCCCACTCGACCCCTCCGCCCGAGCCCGTGAGGCTCATGATGGCCCCGCGGGGCTTCGTGCGATCACGCCATCGAAAGACCATGCCACGCAGCCGACCGTCACGCAGTGGCACGACGTCGATGCCGTCCGCGAGGCGCGTCAGCGTGACGTCGCACCGCGCAACGATGTGCCCGTCAACGCTTGCGGAGAGCTCGATCCGCAGCGGCTTTACCGGGTCCGCGTGGGGCTGGCCGAGCTTGTGTGCCTTGTGGGTGGCCTTGATCATGAACGACCGATCGGCGACGGGCTGGGGCCGCAACGACCAGAACAACCCCGCAGGGTCGATGCCCGTGAAGGTCCCCTCCTCACTCGGCGCGTCCCGAAGGTCTATCCGACCGGCTGCGTCCGCCACGAATACGCCGTGGGCCGTCCACTCCACGCCGGCGTCGTCTACCAACCTGGAGGCGAGCGTGACGCGCTGGCCTGCTGCGAAGCCAGTTGCAGTCACGTGGATCGCAGTGGGCTGCAACGCCTCCGAGGGGATTGCGCTGAGCAGGGGCTTCATGACGTTGCGAACGGTCGGCGGCATGACGGGTACCTGTGGTTGCCAGAAGTATACGTTTGTATAGTACTATTCAGAGAACCCTGCAAGTGCTGCGTATTGCAGTCTTGCTCGCATCCCAACGCGGAGGCCTGTTTCATGCCGCTGAAGCTCTTCACGGAACACCCCGCAAGTGTCGGTGAGACCTATTTCAGTCACTGCCGCAGCGCACTGGGCTTTGGCGCATCCATGGTGATCGCCGGCGTCGCCTGCATCCTGCACGCGTTCTTTCCATTCGCCTTCATTCAGACCGGATCGAACGCCATCCGGCGCCTGCACGACCGCATGGTCGTGAATCGTCAGACCCGCCCGCACTCCGAGCAGCGCGCTTGAGCGACGCCACGAGCGCCTCGGGCGCGCTTGGCTGGGGAATCACGGTCATTGTGATGACCGCGCTGGCCTCAGTGTGGGCAGCCCCGGTCCTCGGCTCGACGGTGTTCGGCGTCGGAGCATCCGCGATCAGCAGCGCATCGCTCGCCGTCCTGCTCGGCCTGCTGTTGGGGCACCTGATGCCCGCGAGACTTCAGCCCCCGCCTAGTGTCCTGCGATTCTGCAGTCGCACGGTGCTCCAGGTCGCGATCGTCCTGCTGGGATTCAAACTCAGCCTGGCGACTGCATCGGCGTTGGGCCTCGCGGCGCTGCCGATCGTGTGCACGTCCGTGCTCACCGCCCTCGGCATCGTACTGGTGCTCGCTCGATTCCTGCGAGTGTCGACGCGACTTGCGATGCTCATCGGCGTCGGTACGGCAATCTGCGGGCTCACCGCGATTGCCGCCACCGCGCCGCTGATCCGAGCGCGACCGAGCGAGGTGGGCTATGCGGTCGGCTGCATTTCGCTGTTCGGCCTCGCTGCCCTGCTGTTCTATCCGTGGTTCGCACACGAGGCGTTTCGCGATAACGGAGTGAGCGCAGGCTTGTTCCTCGGAGCGGCGATTCACGATACGTCGCAAGTTATCGCCGCGGCCACCAGCTATCGGGATTTATATGGAACGGAGCAGGTCTTAGAGACTGCTACCGTCACGAAGCTCGTTCGCAATCTCTTGATGCTGCTCGTGATTCCTGGGCTCGCGTTCATTGCGCGCAGGATCGACGACGACCGGAGTGATCCCGGTACCGGGCCCGCCGCCCAGACGCCGTTACCGCTTTTCCTGCTGGGGTTCCTCGCAGCATGCGTGCTGCGCACGATCGGCGACGCTTCACCTTTGCAGCCGTTCGGCGTGGTGTCTCCCGCGAACTGGCAGCGTCTGTTGGGCGCGTTCGAGCAACTCTCGCAGGCAGGGCTGATCCTTGCGCTGACTGCCGTGGGGCTGGAAACAAGGCTTGCGTCGTTTCGATCACTGGGTCCGCGGCCGATCGCGATGGCGCTGATCGCAGCCGTCACCGTTGGCCTGTTCGTCGGCGCCCTTCTTGTGCACGTTGAATCGTAGTCGCGGCACTCGGCGGTTCGACGCATTCTGACCGTCAGCTCGCGGGTGGCTCGCCAACCAGGCCTGGACGACTCGCACTCATCGCCGCGTCGAGCGAGACCGCCTGGCATCCGAGGGTGCCGAACTGATCAGGATCAGGCACCTCATCACGAAGAATCCACCAATCGGGATCGACGACTACGCTTTTCCCGTCACCAGTCACGGTAACCGTGCCGGAATCAGGCATTTCCACGCGCCGTCGTTCGCCCGCCGCCACAATCTCGACAGGCATCGGAAATGGCAGTCCGCCGGGTACCTCCCACCTCATTCGTAGATCGGACTCGCTCCGCGTGACGTGCAAGCGAGGTAGCTGGCGATGCCGCAGATAGACTTCGAAGAACCACGCAAGACTGCAACCCGAGATCTGCTCGGCGCGGAGCA
>JBIITU010000137.1:0-7886 GCA_044340335.1 Steroidobacteraceae bacterium | reverse complement strand
GGGGCGCTGCTTCGCACAGGCGGCGTATCGCCGCGCCAGATGATGCGAACTCCCGTGCGTATAGCAGCGCCGCCTCGCGCAGCCGCTCGACTGGAACCATTCGATCCACGAGTCCGATCTCGGCGGCCAGTTCGGCAGAGATCGACTCACCGCTCAACATCAGGCCAAGCGCCGCCTCGGATCCGATCAGTCGCGGCAGGCGTTGCGTGCCGCCAGCGCCCGGCATCAGTCCGAGCTTGATCTCGGGCAAGCCCAGCTGAGCGTCCGATGCTGCAAGCCGCAGGTGCGAGGCTAACGCCAGCTCGAGACCTCCGCCGAGCGCAAACCCGCTGATCGCGGCGATCACCGGCTTGCTGCAACGCTCGATTCGCCCAAGCAGATCGGCGAGGACAGGCTCGAGCGGCGGGTTGTCCAGCTCGCTGATCTCAGCACCGGCGACGAAGTTTCGACCTGCCCCGATCAGCACGATCGCGCGAACCGACGGATCCTGGTCTGCAGAGACCACCGCAGCCTGCAGTGCGGCACGAAGAGGCTGTGCCAGCGCGTTGACAGGAGGGTTATCGATCTCGATCACGGCAACGCCATTCTCGAGACTCACATTGACGACGCCAGTCACCGACTTAGACCCTCTCGATAAGCATTGCGATACCCTGTCCCACTCCCACGCACAGAGAGCAGAGCGCATATCGATGCTGGGTCATGCTCATCTGATGCATGGACGTCGTTAGAAGACGAGCACCGCTGGCACCAAGTGGGTGTCCCAGCGCGATCGCGCCGCCGTTTCGATTCACGTGCTCAGCGTCGTCCGCAATCCCGAGTGTTCGCAGCACCGCGAGCGCCTGGGCCGCAAAGGCTTCATTTATCTCGATGATGTCGATGGCACCGAGATCGACTCCGGTGCGGGCAAGAAGCTTCTGAATGGCGGGCACCGGACCCAATCCCATGACGCGCGGTTCGACTCCGGCAACGGCTGCACCCAGTACCCTCGCTCGCGGCGTCAAACCGTGCCGGACCGCCGAACGCTCGTCGGCAAGCAGCACGGCGCAGGCTCCATCGTTGATACCGGACGAGTTGCCGGCCGTCACGGTTCCACCGTCTCGAAAGGGTGTCGGGAGTTTCGCCAGCGCGGCGAGATCCGTCTGCCGAGGATGTTCGTCACGCGTGACGTTGTTCACGACCCCTTTGGCGCCTGCAATCGGCACGGCACAGATCTCGACATCGAACCGGCCGGAGCGCTGGGCGGCCACGGCACGCTGCTGGCTGCGCAGCGAAAACGCATCCTGTTCGTCGCGGGAAATACGATGCTCCGCCGCCACGTTCTCGGCTGTCTCAGGCATGGAGTCGATACCGTACTGTGCGCGCAGCGCAGCGTTCACGAACCGCCAGCCGATCGTCGTATCGAACATCTGCGCGTCGCGTGCGAAGGGGGTGGCGGACTTCGACATCACATACGGGGCCCGACTCATGCTCTCGACGCCGCCCGCGATGACCATGTCAGCCTCGCCCGTAGCAATGGAGCGTGCGGCCATCGCGACCGCTTCCAGCCCCGAACCGCACAGACGATTGACTGTGACACCCGGCACCGTCACCGGCATTCCAGCGAGCAAGGCCGCCATGCGTGCCACGTTGCGGTTGTCCTCGCCGGCCTGGTTTGCACAGCCGAGGATCACATCGTCCACCTCAGACCAGTCGGCGTTCCCGTAGCGCTCACGCAGTGCGCGAATCGGGATCGCGGCGAGATCGTCCGTCCGGACACTGGAAAGCGCACCGCCATATCGCCCGATCGGCGTACGGATCGCATCGCAGAGGAATACCGCCTTCACTTGGATCTCTCCGTTGCCGACCACGGGGGCGCGATCAGCCGGCGCCGCTTGCCGTCGCTGGACAACTTGACCGCCGAATCGTCCCGTTTCACGCGATCCC
Organism: Steroidobacteraceae bacterium; assembly: GCA_044340335.1. Taxonomy (GTDB): domain Bacteria; phylum Pseudomonadota; class Gammaproteobacteria; order Steroidobacterales; family Steroidobacteraceae; genus UBA964. The sequence continues at coordinate 5,963 of JBIITU010000137.1, read as the reverse complement.
AAAGTTCGCAGGTCACCTGGCGATGGCGCTGGTCCAGCGCCTCGCAATAGTTGGTGTACAGACACAGCCGAACTTCGCCGCCCCGACCGCTGCGCACCTTGCGGAACCAGTCGGGATCCGCGAGCGCCTGGCGCGCGATGGCGACCAGATCCGCGGCGCCGTCCGTGAGCCATTGCTCGGCTTGCCGGAAATTGTGGATACCGCCACCCGCAATCACCGGCGTGGCCAGATGGGCCGCTCGGACGGCCGCGCGGATCGCCGTAGCCGCCGCAGCGTTTCGCCCGAAGGGTCCCTGCGCGTCCGAATAATAGGAAGGCATGCACTCATAGCCGCTGGGGCCAGTGTAGGGATAGGCCGCCTCACCCACTTTCGGCTGCAGGGCATCATCGAATTTTCCACCGCGCGACAGCGAAAGAAAGTCCATGCCCGCGCGGGCAAATGCCACGGCCATCTGTGCCGCATCAATCACGGTGCTGCCGCCGGCAATGCACTCTTCCGCCAGAAAACGACAACCCACTGGGAAGTCGGTACCGACGCGACCGCGGACCGCGTCGTACACGTCGAGGGGCAGTCGCAGGCGACCGGTCAGCGTCTGTCCGTAGCCATCGGCGCGCGTGTTCGTCGCCGACAGGAACGACGCCATCGTGTACGCGTGCGCGTAGTGCAGCTCGACACCGTCGAAGCCCGCGCGCCGTGCGCGCTCGGCCGCTGCGGCGAACAGCGGCGGCAACGTCTGCGGCAAGGCCGCGATATGGGCGAACTCCGTGTCCGTGACGCGCTCGCGGGCTCCGTATTGCAGTGCTTCGATCTCTTCAGGCGCGAGCACGGCCGCGAGCTCTTCGGAAGAGAGCCCTGCCAGTCGTGTGCGAACGTCGGCATCGCTCGAAGCTGCCAGGTCGAGACGCTGCCGATGCTGAGCCGTGATTCGCAGGAATTGCGAGAAAAACCGCTCGGGATCCGGACGGCGGCGAATCGACAGGAAGTCGATCAGCTGGATGAACAGCCGGGTTTCGCCGGCACTCGCCTCGCGCACCACTCGCACAAGTTCTTCGAGCCCCGGCAGGAAGCGGTCGTGACCGATTCGAAGTAGCGGTCCGCTGGGAACGTCGCGGATGCCCGTTGCTTCGACGACGATGGCGGCCGGACGCCCTTCAGCGAAGCGCCGGTACCAATCGAGCACATCCTCCGTGACGAATCCTTCGTCCGTCGCACGCCAGGGCACCATCGCCGGCACCCAGGTCCGACTCGACAGCTGCAGAGCGCCAATGCGGATCGGCTGGAACAGACGCGCTGACGCCGCCTCTGCCTCGCTCGGCCAGACGCCGGGCTGGGCATCGTGACGGATACGCTCAAGGGGACGCCACATGGCCATCGCGGCAGCCTCAACCCGTCTCGTCGGGAATCACGGCCGTTGCTTCGATTTCCACCTTGGCTCGGGGCTCGATCAACGCGACAACCTGCACGACCGCCATGACCGGGAAGTTACGCCCAATAACCTCGCGATACGCCGCGCCGATCTCGCGCAACTCGGCGTTGTATTCGTCACGACTGGTGATGTACCAGGTCAGCCGGACCAGATGCTCGGGACGCCCACCGGCTTCCGCAAGGACTGCGACGATGTTCTTCAAAGTCTGCCGCAGTTGCTCCGCCATCGAATCGGTGTGGAACTGACACTGGCCGTCCCAGCCAATCTGTCCCGCGATGAAGACTTGCCGCCCGCGCGCGACGATTCCGTTGGCGTAGCCGCGAGGCCTGGCCCATCCCTCGGGCTGCAGCACCTCGTTCATTTCAGCAGCTCCCGGCCGATGATCAGCTTCTGCACTTCGGTCGCTCCCTCATAAATGCGCAGCGAGCGAATCTCCCGATAGAGGCGCTCAACGACCTCGCCACTCACCACGCCACGCCCGCCGAACATCTGCAGCGCGCGATCGATCACGGCCTGCGCGTTCTCCGTCGCGGTCATCTTCGCCATCGCAGCCGCCTGCGTGACAGGCTGGCCATGGTCCCGCAGCCAGGCCGCACGATAGGTGAGCAGCCGAGCCGCCTCGATGCCCGTCGCCATGTCCGCGAGCGCTGCCTGCGTGAGCTGAAAATCTCCGAGGGTCTGGCCGAACATCCGTCGCGACTTCGCATGCCGCACAGCCTCGTCCAGCGCGCGTTGGGCGAAACCGAGCGCCGCTGCGGCCACCGATGAACGAAACACGTCGAGCGTGCGCATCGCGATCTTGAATCCCTCGCCTTCGGCGCCGACGCGACGCGCGACGGGCACCCGACAGCCCGAGAATCGCAGCGTGGCCAGCGGATGCGGCGCGATCACGTCAATCCGCGACTCGACCGCGAAACCCGGATCACCGGGCTCGACGACGAAGGCGCTGATGCCACGCGCTTCGGTCGTGCCGTCGGGACGCTGAACGCCGGTACTCGTGCGGGCGAATACGCAGTAGAAATCCGCGATTCCGCCATTGGAGATCCAGGTCTTCACGCCATCGAGCACGTAGTGATCACCGTCGAGTCGCGCCGAACACTGCATGGCGGCAACGTCGGAGCCCGCGTCCGGTTCGGAAAGCGCAAAGGCTGCGATGGCCTCACCCTGCGCGACCCGCGGCAGATAGCGGGCGCGCAGCGCGTCGTTTCCTGCCAGCGACAACGCCCCGCTGCCAAGTCCCTGCATTGCGAATGCGAAATCCGCGAGACCATCCCACCAGGCTAGCGACTCCCGCACGAGACAGATGGCTCGGGCATCGAACTCGGCGAGCTCCCCACCATCAGCCGCGCGCACGCAATAGCGCGTCAGGCCCGCGCGCCCGAGCGCGCTCACGAGTTCGCGACAACGCTGGTCCACGGCCGCACGATCATGGGGATGGGCGTTGTCCGCCAGAGAGGCCGCAGCCCAGCTGCGCGCTTCACCGAGCAGTCGTCGGTGCGTGTCATCGAAGAACGGCCATGCTGCATGTGGGACTGCTGTCACGTTCAGTCGCCCTGGAACAGAGGCTTCTGCTTGCCCGCAAACGCCTCGTATGCGCGGCGGAAATCCTGGGTCTGCATGCAGATCGCCTGGGCCTGCGCCTCCGCTTCAATGGCCTGGTCGATGCTCATGTTCCACTCCTGGTGAAGCATGGTCTTGGTCATCGCATGCGCGAATGATGGACCGGCCGCGATGGCCGATGCAGAAAGCTCTGCCGCGGGCAACAGTGCATCCGCGGCGTGTATGGCACTGAAGAAGCCCCAGCGCTCGCCTTCTTGAGCGCTCATCGCTCGCCCAGTGAAGAGCAGCTCCGCCGCATGCCCCTGTCCGATGATCCGCGGCAGGATGGCGCAGGCACCCATATCGCAACCCGCCAACCCGACCCGCGTGAACAGGAACGCCGTCTTCGCTGCGGGCGTCGCATAGCGAAGATCCGACGCCATGGCGATGATCGCGCCGGCGCCCGCACAGATTCCATCGACGGCCGCGATGACCGGCTGCGGACAGGCACGCATCGCCTTGACGAGATCTCCCGTCATGCGTGTGAAACGCAGCAACTGCGGCATCGTCATATTCGTCAGTGGCCCGATGATCTCGTGCACATCACCACCGGAACAGAAGTTGCCGCCTGCGCCTGCAATCACGACGACCCGGACGTCCTCGGCGTCTACCAAAGCGCGAAACAGATTCCGCAGTTCTTGGTACGACTCGAACGTCAGTGGATTCTTGCGCTCAGGACGGTTGAGCGTGATGTAGCCGATCTGCGCCTCGACGCGCCAGAGGAAATGCTCCGCGCGGTAATCGGCCAAGCGGGAGCCTTGCGATGGGGATGTCATGCCTCGTCCTCGGTTGAAGTCCTCAGATGGGCCTTGACCCGTCCTAGCAGTTCGTTGAGCTGCGTGATGTCGCGACCCGGTAGTCCCGCGAACATTTGCACGATCCATTTCTCGTGCTCGTCCGCCATGGCACGAAACGAGCGCCGGCCCGCGCTGGTCAGACGCACGCGCCACGCACGACGATCAGCCGGGTCCGCTTCCCGCACTACCAACCCTTCCCGCTCAAGCGCATCGGTGATACCCGTCACGTTGCCGCCGGTCACCATCAAGCGCGCAGACAGTTCGCTCATTCGCAGCCCTGTCGGCACGCGCTCCAGCTGAGCGAGGAGATCGAAACGCGGCAGCGTCATGCCGAAGCGCTCCTGCAGTCGCGTGCGCACGCGGGACTCGATCATGTTGCTGGTGGCGAGCAGCCGCAGCCAGACGCGCAGGGCGTCATGGTGGTCGGCGGTAGCTCGGGTTTCCAGATCTGAAGGTACCGTGGCACGCAGCATCTCAGCAGACCTCGCCACCGGACACTGCGATGCTCTGCCCGGTGATGCTCTCGCTGCCGGGCAGACACAACCACAGCACCGCATTCGCGACTTCCTCGGGCCGGACCAGCCTGCCCTGCGGGTTGTGCTGCACGAGCGCGGCAAGGGCCTCGCCCTCGCTACGCCCCGTCTTCGCGCGGATGTTCTCGATCGTCTCCCGCACGATGTCCGTATCCGTGTAGCCTGGACAGACCGCGTTGACCGTGATGCCCTTGGTCGCCGTCTCCAGCGCAAGCGAACGGGTGAGCCCGACCACGCCGTGTTTCGCCGCACAGTAGGCCGCGACGTAGGGGTACCCCACCTGACCGGCCGAACTCGCGATGTTGACGATCCGTCCGTGACCCGCTGCCAGCATGCCTGGCAAGGCAGTGTGGATGCAGTGGTAGGTCCCGGTCAGGTTCACGGCGATCAGCCGCTGCCACATCTGTTCGTCGGTGCGATGCAGCGGCGCACTCTGCGCCTGCCCCGCATTGTTGATCAGGATCGTGACGGGCCCGGACCTCTCCACCGCGCGGACGAACGCAGCGCGCACGGCCTCGGCGTCCGTGACATCGGCGACATCGCCCGACACCCGCTCGCCGAGGGCAGCGGCCGTCTCCGTAACGGCCGTGCGATCACGGCCGAGCAAGGTCACCGTGGCGCCTTGTGAGGATAGCGCTGCCGCGATCGCGCGGCCGATGCCGCGCGATCCTCCCGTCACGATGGCGTGTCGACCGGTCAGCGAAGGGTCCTGGATATCCATCAAGATCTCCCGTGGCGCGCGCGCTCAGACGGGGCCGGCGGACTGCGCGGCCCGCTCGAGATTGCGCTCGAGCTGCGACTTGCCGGACAGATACTGGGGTGGCCAGTACACATCGCGAAAGCCCTCCGTCGCCGCCGCCTGCAGCGTCCATGATGGGTTGGCAAGATGCGGTCGCGCAATGGCGCACAGGTCGGCGCGACCTGCCGCCACAATCGAGTTCACTTGATCGGCCTCGTAGATGTTTCCCACGGCGATGGTCGGGAGCCCGACAGCGCTGCGCAGCAGATCGGAGAACGGCGTTTGCCACATCCGCCCGTAGGCAGGCTTCTGCCACGGCACCGTCTGGCCGGTCGAGACGTCCAACAGATCCACACCGGCGTCGCGCAGAGCGAGTCCCACTGCAATCAGATCAGCCTCGGTAATGCCGCCCTCCGCCCAATCGCTGGCGGAGATGCGCACGGAGATCGGTCGGTCTTTCGGCCATGCGGCTCGAACCGCACGCAGCACCTCGAGGGGAAAGCGCAGGCGGTTCGCGACCGTCCCGCCATACTCGTCCGCGCGCGTGTTCGTCAGCGGCGACAGGAAGCTCGCGAGCAGATAGCCATGCGCCATGTGCAATTCGATCATGTCGAAACCGGCTGTCGCGCCCAGTCGAGCGGCCCGTTCGAAGTCGGCCACCACGTGATCCATGTCGGCACGCTGCATGGCGCGAGGCGCCGCGCTGATGCCGGCCAGATACGGCAGCGCGGAAGGTGCCAGCGTCTCCCAGTTGCCGGACTCGAGCGGCCGGTCCGCGTCTTGCCAACCGAGTTGCGTCGAGCCCTTGCGCCCCGCGTGCCCGAGTTGCAGGCACACCCGCGCCCGGGAGTTCGCGTGGATGAAATTGA